>JBDKGX010000007.1:0-54065 GCA_039797965.1 Pseudomonadota bacterium | reverse complement strand
AGTTCATTGCTGCTGGCAGCGAAGTAGCGAGGGATGTGATTTAGCGAGAAATAGTCTTCAACAGGCATTGGCTCAAAGCGACGCATCACCCAACTAGAAGCCATCGTAGTAGACACTACACTGAGTCCCATGAGTAGCGTGGTAGTGATGAGGCAATATGAATTATTTTTGTTCATCATAGCAGTCCTTGCCTTAAGAGCTAGCGAGCACTACAAGAAGACATCTTCCTTAATGCTCTGAACACCAAGCCCCAACTGGATAATTAGTCCTGCTTAATTACGTAGACACTTTAAATGGGCAGGTACTAACTCAATCACAACTAATTGTCGAATCCATGACAATCAAAGCTCTGATAGAGGGTAGGTATGTTAAGCTAAATGGCTTAATCTATAACTTGAACGGCTATAAAGATCGGTTAGTTGACAGTAATTATGAGTACTTACAACGATAATTTTTATTTACTGTAAAACACACTAATTCAGGGCTTCTTTAGCCCTTTAAAGCTTATGAGTTTTCATATAAAACTCGGCACGATCAATTACGTTATGAATGGGGAATAACAACGATACTTTCCACTCCATATCTGTCATTTCACAGGTAGGAATTTGTAGCGTACCTTTATAATGAGTACTGGAGGCTTGCGGCTCTAACCACACTTTTTGAAACCCCATGTACATATTAATGCCCTCAACTACCACTTGAATTTTTTCGGGTAAATTCGCAAAGCCCCTTAAATCTGCCTCGATAGTAATGGGCTGTAACAGAGGTATTGGTTTTGGAGTAAAATTAAGCTGAATCGTAGCACCTGTTGAGGTACTTGCCTGACAGGGGCTTTGGTTTAAATCGCATGATGTGGATTTAATAATAACTCTATCAGCTGGTTGGCTCAACCACCACCCAGCTATCATAGCCGCCACTACCGTGACGGCTGCTAATCCTAGTAAATATGTCTTTTTCATTAGGCTGCTTGTTGTAAACCACTATGACGCAATAATGCATCAATCGATGGTTTACGCCCACGAAACGCGACGAAAGACTCCATAGCAGGTCGAGAACCACCCACTTCGAGTATTTCGCGTCTAAACGCCTCGCCCACGGCTGGATTAAATAATCCCTCCTCTTCAAATCGTGCAAACGCATCCGCTGAAAGGACTTCAGCCCATTTATAGCTGTAATACCCTGCCGCATAGCCCCCTGCAAAAATATGAGTAAAGCTATTGGGCATACGGTTATAAGTAGGATATTTAATTACCGCCACCTCAGAACGTACTTGATTAAGTAGCTCATAAATACGACCGTCTTGCGCAGCCTTAGGATCTGAGTGGAGCTTCAAATCAAACAAAGCAAACTCCAATTGGCGTACCATCATCATCGCCGATTGAAAATGCCGTGCCGCCAGCATTTTTTGCAATAATTCTTCGGGTAACTTTTCACCCGTTTGCCAGTGCCCTGTCATCAGGTCTAAAGTTTCACGCTCCCAACACCAGTTTTCCATAAACTGACTAGGCAACTCGACCGCATCCCACTCCACGCCATTAATGCCCGCAATTTCGGGATAATCCACTTGAGTCAACATATGGTGCAAACCATGCCCAAACTCGTGGAATAAAGTCACGACCTCATCATGCGTAAAAAGCGCAGGCTTTTCGCCCATCGGAGGAGCACTATTACACACCATAAACGCTACAGGAATTTGCACCCCATCTTCACGTTTAAAGCGCCCACAGAACGAATCCATCCAAGCGCCCCCGCGTTTTTGCTGGCGAGCATACAAATCAATATAACAAGCGGCTTGCAACTCATTTTGAGCATTATAGACGTGATAAAAACGGACATCAGAATGCCAAACATTCACCTCATTTTTTTGCTCAAAACGTACACCATATAAACGCCCTAATAACTCAAATAAACCAGCCAGTACTTTATCTACGGGGAAATACGGCTTTAAATCTTCATCATTAAAAGCATAATTCGCTTCACGAATTTTTTCACTGATATAAGGCACATCCCAAGCTTGAGTACTCTCAATACCTAAGGTTTGGGCAAAGCGTTGAACTTCCGCAAATTCTTTTTCTGCAAAGGGTTTGGAGCGTTTTGCAAGATCTTCTAAAAATGCAATCACTTCCTCAGGGCTATCAGCCATTTTGGTAGCGAGTGATAGTTCAGCAAAGTTTTTATAACCTAACAGCTCTGCTTCTTCCTGACGCAACTTTAGAATTTGCTGCATGAGCTGGCTATTGTCGAATTCAGGCTGGGTCGATTGATCAGACGCACGAGTAGAGTAAGCCTTATACATTTCTTCGCGTAAGGCACGATTATCCGCATAGGTTATAACTGCACTATAAGACGGAAAATCGAGCGTAAATACATAACCTTCCAAATCGCGCTGTTTAGCCATTTGCTCAGCCATTTCTAGGGCGGAGTCGGGTAGGCCGGCTAACTCAGACTTATCAGTAACCTGCTTAAACCATGCTTGAGTGGCATCTAGCACATGATCAGAAAATTTAGAAGTAAGTTGTGATAGCTCTTGAGAGATTTCGCGATAACGTTGTTTTTGCTCATTGGGCAACGCTACGCCACTCAATTTGAAAGATAGCAAACTATCATCAAGACTTTTCTTTTGAGCATTATCCAAACGGGTGTCATTAGCACGAATCGCTTGAATCGCCTCAAAAAAGGCTTGGTTTTGACCCATTTCAGTATGGTAATCGCTAAGCTTACCAAGGTTAGCGTTGTACGCTTCGCGCAGGGCTTCAGTATTGGCTACACCATTTAAATGTCCAACTATTGACCAGCCTTTTTCTAATTGATTATTAGCTTCGTTCAACGGATGAATCAGATTGTTCCATGTGAAACGCTCTTGCTTTAAACAATCATTGAGTACTTGGCGACCTGTTGCTAAACACTCCTCCACTAAGGGAGTAACGTGCTCAGCTTGCACAGACGTAAACTCAGGTAAGGTTGGAATATTAAGTAATGGATTTGTCATAAGTTACCCCAAAATAAAAAGCGAGTACTCAGCAATATAGTGCCAAAAGTACTCGCTTCAATGTTTCACATGAAACACGAATTAAATATCGAGATTAGAAACGGCTAACGCATTGCTTTCAATAAACTCACGACGGGGCTCTACTTGATCACCCATCAAGGTTGTAAAGACCTCATCTGCTACAACAGCATCCTCAATGCGTACTTGTAATAGGCGGCGCGCTTCGGGATTCATAGTCGTTTCCCACAACTGGTCAGGATTCATTTCACCTAAGCCTTTATAACGGCTAATCGTTAGACCACGGCTAGCTTCATGAGTGAGCCAATTGACTACCTGATCAAAGCGCGTCACAGCCTGTTTACGCTCTCCCCGTTGCACCATTGCGCCATCGCTTAATAAACCGTCCAACTCACGGTTAGTGCGTAATAGCAATTTGACTTCAGGCATTTGGAAAAAGTCTTGATCAAGTTGCACGGGATGATCTAAACCATGTTGATAGACTTTGACTTCCACTGACCAGCTTTCGTCATCCGCTTTATTGAGCTGACTGGTGTAAGTCCGTTCGCCAGTACTATTACGATTGAGTACTTCAACCGCATCACCTACCCAAGTACTAAATTGCTCTGCGTGTAAATCAGCATCGCTAACAGGCAACGGTTGGAACAATAAAGCTTCTAATAAATCACGATCATAGCGCCGTGATAAACGATTCATCACTTGGCGCGTGGTATTGTATTGCTGAATCAAAGTACCCAAAGTACTCGCATTAATAGCCGGTGTATCCGCACTTAAAAACAATTGTGCTTCATCCAACGCTAATTGCGTGAGATACAACTCCATTTCGGCTTGATCTTTGACATATTGCTCTTGCTTACCGCGCTTAACTTTATAAAGCGGTGGTTGGGCAATGTAAATGTGACCTCTTTCAATCAATTCAGGCATTTGGCGATAAAAGAAGGTCAATAGCAAGGTGCGAATATGCGAACCATCCACATCCGCATCGGTCATGATGACAATACGGTGATAACGTAATTTATCAGGCTGATACTCGTCTTTACCAATGCCACAACCTAACGCTGTAATCAAAGTACCCACTTCAGCCGAGCCTAACATTTTATCAAAGCGAGCTTTTTCGACATTTAGAATTTTACCTTTTAGAGGCAAAATGGCTTGTGTACGACGATCACGACCTTGCTTAGCCGAGCCACCTGCCGAATCCCCTTCTACTAGAAAGAGTTCAGAGTTAGCGGGGTCTTTTTCTTGGCAATCTGCTAACTTTCCGGGCAAGCCTGCAATATCCAAAGCTCCTTTGCGGCGCGTCATTTCACGGGCTTTACGGGCAGCTTCACGGGCTTGAGCGGCTTCAATAATTTTACCGACAATGATTTTAGCTTCACTAGGATTCTCTAGTAAAAAGTCCTGTAAACGCTCCATCATCGCCGATTCAACCGCATTTTTTACCTCAGACGACACCAATTTATCTTTGGTCTGTGAGGAAAATTTAGGGTCAGGTACTTTAACCGAAAGTACTGCGGTTAAACCCTCACGAGAATCATCGCCCGTGGGTTGGATTTTTTCTTTTTTAGCTAGACCAGAGCTTTCGATGTATTGGTTGAGAGTACGGGTTAATGCTGATCTAAAACCAGATAAATGTGTCCCCCCATCGCGCTGCGGAATGTTGTTAGTAAAGCAAAAAATATTCTCTTGGTAGGAATCATTCCACTGCAACGCCACCTCTACACCAATGCCATCTTTTTGCCCTTCAAAATAGATGGTGGTCGGATGTAATGCGGTTTTTTTGCGATTTAAATGATCGACAAAGGCTTTAATCCCGCCTTTATATTCAAAAACATCTTCACGCCCTTCACCACGGCGATCAATCAAATGAATTTTTACCCCTGAATTGAGAAATGATAACTCGCGCAAGCGTTTAGCTAAAATTTCGTATTGAAACTCGGTTTGAGTAAAAATTTCAGCGCTAGGCTTAAAGCGGACTGATGTGCCTGTACCGGTAGTATTATCAATCGCGGCTAAGGGGGCTTGGGGTACACCAAGATTATAAATTTGACGATGCAGTTTGCCATTACGGCGAATGGTTAGTTCCAGTTCTTCAGACAGGGCATTAACAACAGAAACCCCTACGCCGTGTAAACCACCGGAAATTTTATAAGAATTATCATCAAACTTTCCACCAGCATGCAAAATGGTCATGATCACTTCCGCTGCCGAAACCCCTTCCTCAGGATGAATATCGACCGGAATACCGCGACCATCGTCTGTAACTTTGGCTGAACCATCGCTAAATAATTCGACTTTAATTTCTGAGCAATGTCCGGCGAGTGCCTCATCGATGGAGTTATCCACCACCTCAAAGACCATATGATGCAAACCTGTACCGTCATCTGTATCGCCAATATACATTCCAGGGCGTTTACGAACCGCATCTAAACCTTTTAAAACTTTAATACTTGATGCGCCATAATCTTTTTCGTCGGACATAGGATTTCCTAAAGTCAAAATGTGCCATCCAGCGTAACTACGCCGTGTTGAACTTTAAACAAATGAGCTTGTGTTGCAGCTAAATTTAATAGGGTGGGTAATCGTGTTCCAGTGATTACTAGTTGTTGTTGAGTGGTGAGCAACGTTTCATACAAAAGTATTTGATTAGTATCATCTAATTCAGCTGCCAAATCATCCACGCCAATCAATCCTCGTTCAGGTGCTTGGTCAGCAATGGCATAGCTTTTCGCTAGTAAAAAGGCAATGCTTAATAATTTTAACTCGCCCCGTGACGCAACACGCTCGGCTAATTGCCCTGCTAACTGTATGTGCAAATCAACCCGATGTGCACCATACAAAGTAAATCCTTGAGCGATTTCCTGCTGCTCTTTAGATTTTAGAAAGTATAGCATTTCTTGCGGTTGGGTAGTATCTAAATACGCAGGGAAGCCACTTGTTAATTTCAGCTCTAAAATGCCCATAGACGCGATTAAATGTTTATAGCGGTCCAACCCTAGCCCTAACCATTTAAGTGTCTCTAAACGCTTTTTGTGAAGGATAGGCACTAGTTTAACTAATTGCTCCGTCCAATAACTCAGAGCATAGCGTTGTGCACTGTCCCTTAGACAAGCATTTCGTTGCTGCAAAATACGCTGATACTGCCGCCACAAGTCATGAAACTCAGTACTACGATAAAACGCTACCCAATCCACCAAAGCTCGCCGCACCGTAGGGCCACCCGTAATCAAACTCAATGTTTCAGGGTGAATAATGGCAAATGGCAAATGACGACTCAGCTCGGACTGTTGCTTCACATCCTGATGATTAATGCGAATGTGGGTAGTACGTGCTGTCTTTTGAATGCCCAGTGGATAACCCTGTGGATAAGTTGGTGAATAACTTTCTGGAATTAATTTCGCCGCTACCAATACATGACTTTTGCCGTGCTGAATCACCTCTTGAATACTGGGTGTTCTAAATGAGCGCCCCGTCGATAAAATATGAATAGCTTCTAAAACACTTGATTTACCAGCGGCATTATCGCCTCGGATAAAATTAATCCACGGCGATAATGACAAAGTACTTTGTCGAATAGATCGACAGTTTTCAATAGTGATTTGCTCTAAGTGCACAATAATAGCCTAACTATTGTTTACAACTATAAACGAATAGGCATTACCACATTACGAATATTATCATTATGTGGGTCTGTAATTAAGGCACTACTTTCAGGTGAGTTAAAATGCATATACATAGCATCACTTTCTAAATGGTTCACCGCATCTAATAAATAGTTTACATTGAAACCAATACTAAACTCTTCACCTTTATAGTTAATATCGATTTCATCTTGCGCAAATTCTTGCTCTGGATTATTCGATTGAACTTTTAATTTATTACTATCCAGTTCTAATTTGACACCGCGAAATTTTTCATTAGATAAAATAGCTACACGTGCTAATACTTCTTTTATTTCCTTACGATCAATTTCAACTCGAATTTTACCTTGAGGTGGCACTGCTGCTTGATAATCAGGATAGCGTCCATCTACTAATTTAGTAGTAAAACGTAAATTATCTAATTGTACGCGTAAATGATTAGCACTCAGTTGTACTTTAATCGTAGTTTGATTATCTGCACGTAATAGTTTAGTAAGCTCTAAAATGCTTTTACGTGGAATAATAGCTTGTATTTTGTCAGTCAGCTCACTAGCCATTAAGTGTGTATACAGTGACAAACGGTGACCATCTGTGGCTACAGAACGAACATGGGCGGGAGTTAGCTCCAACAGTAAACCATTTAAATAATAACGTACATCTTGGTTAGCCATTGCAAAACTAACACTATCAAACAATTGTTTAAATGTATTTTCAGGTATTTCAAATTCATGAGTTATTTGAATATCTTCTAGATCAGGAAAATCCGACGCTGATAACGCAATTAGCTCAAAACGACTACGCCCACAACTCACTTTGGCTCGATTATCTTGAATATCAAATTCAATCATACTTTCCGCTGGTAATGCCTTGCAAATATCAAATAACTTACGAGCTGGAAGAGTTGTTTCTCCTATTGTTGCATTAATAATGGGAGTACTCATAGCTACTTCTAACTCTAGGTTAGTTCCTCGCCAATGAATAGCACCATCACGTATCTGAATAAGTACATTTTCCAATATGGGAGCTGTTTGTTTTTTCTCAATGGCACTTAAAGTTGCTTGTAGAGCTTCAAGTAATGTTTCGCGTGAATGTGTGAATTTCATTAATACTATCTTACTTAAATATATATTTAATAATAATAATAGGGGAAGCTAAAATCTGTGGATAAGTGGTATAACCACTTGTTTTATCTTCCAATTTAGCTGTGGATAAGTCTGTGGATATCCTGTGGATATCCTGTGGATAAGCTGTGGATAAGTCAGTAAACAGTAGTTATCCACAATTTGTCCACAGCTTATCCACAGCTTATCCACAGGGTTATCCACAGACTTATCCACAGGTATTTTGCCTAATTGCTAAGCAATTTGACTAAAATACGATAATCCTCATCAATCTGATTATCAGCATCTCTAAGCTCTACTACTTTACGTACAGCATGTAATACCGTTGTATGATCTCGACCACCAAACTCTTGTCCAATCTCAGGCAAACTTGAATTTGTTAGCTCCTTAGCTAAAGCCATGGCAATTTGCCTAGGTCTCGCAATGATTCGATTGCGTTGTTGTGAATCAAGATCAGCAACTCGAATATTATAATATTGGGCAACGACTTTTTTAATGTTACCCACCGATACTAATTTATCTAAATGAGCTATTTGGTCTCGTAAAGCACTTTCTACAAATTCAAGCGTAAGCGTATGGACACAGCGTAGTCTCATACTGGCTATGATGCGCTGTAATGCGCCTTCTAAATCACGAATATTCGATCTAAATCGTTTAGCAATAAAAAATGCGGCATCACTAGGTATAATAAGCTGATTGTCCTCAGCCTTCTTACGTAAAATGGCAACACGTGTTTCTAAATCGGGTGGTTCTACGGAAACGGTTAATCCCCAACCAAATCGAGAGCGTAAGCGATCATCAATGCCCTCAACATCTCGTGGAAAACGATCGCTAGCAATAATAATTTGTTTTTGATGTTCTAAAAGAGCATTGAAGGTATGGAAAAACTCTTCCATTGAACGTTCTTTATTGGCGAAGAATTGAATATCATCAATGAGTAGTGCATCAGCACTACGATAATACTGTTTAAAGTCTTCTATTTTTGAAGTACGAAAACCATTAATCATGTCATTTACAAAACGCTCTGCATAAACATAAATGACTCGTGCTTCAGAATTATGTTCTAGAATACGATTACCAATTGCGTGCATTAAATGAGTTTTTCCTAAACCTACCCCACCATAAATAAATAAAGGGTTGTAGGATTTACCCGGATTTTCTGAAACTTGTTGAGCTGCCGCACAAGCGAGTTGATTAGATTTACCCTCTACATAATTGTAAAAAGTCATTTTGTTATTTAAAGAGCTAACAAAACGATCTAAATTTAAGGGAGTAACTGTTTGGCTAGCACTGCTCATTAAATGAGGTTTATGATTACTATCCTCACTAGCTTTATTATTAATGGTTTTAATAATAGTAGAGGGTGGAGTAATAGTTACATTTTCTTTTTCTGGGGCTTGTGGCATTGACGTTTGGCGAGAGCCAATTTGCAACATAACGTCAAATTCTTGATTCCCTGATAATGTTCTTACATGAAATAAAATACGCGGTAAAAAATTATCATGAATTTGTTGTAATACAATCGGATTAGGTGCCAGTAAATATAAAGCATTATCCTGCTCAATAGCATAGAGGCTGCGTAACCAAGTATTGATTTCTTGATGGGGAAATTCGTGCTCAAGTTGCTGTAAGCAATGTTGCCAAAGCATAGTGACAAAGGGCCTGTAATGATCAATCGGGATATGGAGGAGGGATGACGTCCTGTGGATAAGTATAGCCTTTTGGAGGAGTTATCCACAAGTTATCCACAGGCTGTGAATAACTGCCTTAGTTACAAACAAAGATTGACATTCAAGTATTGAACATGTATGTTTCTTTGCCTTTTTGTGGGTCTCTGTAGGTGCAGATGCACCCTCCTACAACAATCAAAGTTTGGTAGCATTGTCATGAAAAGAACATTTCAACCTAGTAATCTGCGCCGTGCACGTACTCACGGTTTCCGTGCCCGCATGAAAACAGCAGATGGTCGTAAAGTATTAAGTGCTCGTCGCGCGAAAGGTCGTGCACGTTTAATTCCTTAATTCATAACTGGTTGATAATCGACTGTGATGGATTTTCCGCGCCATGTGCGGCTGACACGTCCGGGCGAGTTTCAACACGTTTTTGAGCGCGGTCGACACCGTAGACTCAGTGGACAAGGGCTAATGGCTCGTGTCCGCGAAAATGATGTTCAACAAGCACGGTTGGGTTTAGCGATATCTAAACGCAACCTACGCCGTGCAGTTGATCGAAATTTAGTAAAACGGCTTGCACGGGAAAGTTTTCGTCGCTATCAATCTCAACTCCCTGCAGTTGATATAGTGATACTCAGCCAACCCTCACTCTTGGGTATGCCCAATTCTGATATATCCAAACAACTTGATATCATCTGGCAACAAGTGCAACGCCAGTATTCAAGTCGACCCCGCCCGACTATAACCTAATATCTACTACTCAGTATCGAGGATAGTATGGATTCTCAACGCCCCCTCCTGTATCTGACCCTAATATTTTTAGGCTTTATGCTATGGAGTGCTTGGCAAAGTGATCATGCACCCAAGCCTGTGCCAGCACCTAATGGTATTGCTAGTACAACTACCACCAATTCGGCTACACCCACTACTAATGGTGCTGTGCCTAATGCTGCTATTAATAACGCCAACAACACCGTTGTTAATAATGGTCAAGCTCAAGTCATTACCATTAAGACTGATGTACTTGACCTAAAAATTAGCACACAAGGTGGGGATATTATTGAGGCAAGTTTGCCCACTTATCCTGTGAGCTTAGAGCGTAAAAATGAGCCTACCCGAATTTTAGACCAGAACGGACGTAATTATGTGGCTCAGTCAGGTTTATTACATACCGCTATAGCAGGACAAGACACCACTAATTTAGCGCCTAATCACCAAGCACTTTATACAACGCCTCAAACCGCTTACACCTTACCTCAAGGGCAAAACGAACTCATCGTACCTCTAACTTGGACAGGCGCAAATGGTGTACAAGTAACGAAACGCTACGTGTTCAAACGAGGTGAGTTTCATGTTCAAGTCCAGCATGAAGTCCAAAATAACTCCAACCAGCTTTGGTCGGGTTCTGAATACCGTCAGCTCAAACATGGCCCTTACCATGCAACAGGTTCAATGTTAGGGGGTATACAAGCCTATGTGGGGGGAGCTTATTACTTCGAGGATAAGTATAAAAAAATTCACTTCACTGAGATGGAAAGCGAACCTATTAATCTAACGACTACAGGTGGTTGGGTTTCTATGTTAGAGCATTATTTTGTAAGTGCGTGGGTGCCTACTCAGACTGAACAAACGAATTATTACAGCAAAGGCGTCACTCAACTAGGCAACGTCTCTTATGTACTGGGTGCTACAGGTTCTGTTCATCAAATAGCTGCAGGTGCAAAAGATACGTTTACTTCAGTATTTTATGTAGGCCCCAAAGATCAGGATAATCTAGAAAAACTGGCTAAAGGTTTAGATTTAACGGTTGATTACGGCATTTTTGCGTTTGTTTCAAAACCTATTTTCTGGCTAATGAAAGCGATTCATGGTGTGGTAGGGAATTGGGGCTGGACGATTATCCTCTTAACCTTATTCATTAAAATTCTATTCTTCTATCCATCGGCGGCGAGCTATAAGTCGATGGCGAAAATGAAAGCCTTTGCGCCGCGCATGAAAGAACTGACCGAGCGTTATGCTAACGATCCACAAGCGAAGCAAAAAGCCATGATGGAGCTGTATCGTAAAGAAAAGATCAATCCACTCGGTGGCTGTTTACCTATTTTGATTCAAATTCCAGTATTTATGGGATTGTATTGGGTATTAGTAGAAAGTGTGGAGCTACGTCAAGCGCCTTGGATTCTCTGGTATAAAGACTTATCCGTGATGGATCCGTACTTTATTCTGCCTTTGATTATGGGTGTGAGTATGTTTGTGCAACAAAAGCTCAATCCACCGCCTACTGATCCTATGCAGCAAAAGATTTTCCAATTTATGCCGATCATCTTTACAGTCTTATTCTTATTCTTCCCAGCAGGTTTGGTACTGTACTGGGTAGTAAACAACGTGTTGTCGATTGCACAACAGTGGTTTATTAATAATAAGATTATTGGACACGCTTAACTTCAAAAAGGACACTCATATGAGTCATTCCGACACCATCGTAGCCATTGCAACAGCGCCAGGGCGCGGTGGAGTCGGAATAGTCCGCCTCTCTGGCTCTTTAGTTCCCACCCTTGCGACACACATTTTAGGTACTTTACCTAAGCCTCGTTTTGCAACTCACCGTCAATTTTTAGCGGCTGACCACTCCACTTTGGATGATGGCATTGCTCTATATTTTCCAGCCCCCAACTCTTTTACAGGTGAAAATGTCCTTGAACTCCAAGGGCATGGCGGCATGGTTGTGCTTGATATGTTGCTCAAACGGTGTATCGAGTTAGGTGCACGTTTGGCGCGTCCGGGGGAATTTTCTGAGCGAGCCTTTTTAAATGACAAACTCGATTTAGCTCAAGCTGAAGCGATTGCCGATTTGATTGACTCCAGTTCCGAGCAGGCTGCGCGCTCGGCATTACGTTCACTGCAAGGTGAGTTTTCCCAAGCGGTTAATCAACTGCTTAAAGAACTCATTGAACTGCGCGTTTATGTTGAAGCTGCTTTGGATTTTCCGGATGAGGAAATTGATTTTCTGGCTGATCAAGCAGTTACGGATCGGCTGGAGCGGATTAAGTCACAACTGAATACGATTTTCCAAAAAGCACGGCAAGGTAGTTTGCTGCGTGAGGGAATGCAATTGGTCATTGTGGGGCGTCCGAATGCAGGTAAATCGAGCCTATTAAATGCGTTGGCGGGGCATGAAACCGCAATTGTGACCGATATTGCGGGGACGACTCGTGATGTATTGCGCGAACGGATTAACCTTGATGGGATGCCTTTGCATATTGTTGATACGGCAGGTTTGCGTGAAAGTACTGATCCGGTGGAGCGGATTGGGATTGAGCGGGCATGGCGCGAGGTGGAAAAGGCGGATTTAGTGCTGCTGCTAGTTGATGATACCCAAGCCGAAGATCATGAAAATGCGGCGATTGTGGCTCGATTGCCAGAGCGTTTACCGCGTTTGACTGTGCATAATAAAGTGGATTTGAGTGGTAAAACGGCTGGTAAACATGAAGATCAGCTCTATATTTCCGCAAAACAAGGCTTAGGTATTGAGGATTTAAAAGCCGAACTCAAAGCCCAAATGGGGTTTCAAGGGGAACAAGAGGATACCTTTATCGCACGGCGGCGGCATTTGCAGGCGTTGGAAAGTACTCAGCAGGCAGTGGAGCGAGCGGAATATCAGTTGCGAGTATTCAATGCAGGCGAATTAATGGCGGAGGAGTTGCGAACTGCGCAAGACCAGCTAGGGCAAATTACTGGAAAATTTACCCCCGATGATTTATTGGGCGTGATCTTTAGCTCATTTTGTATTGGGAAATGAGTTTTGTGCAGAGTTTTTATCATAAAGCTATGGGTTGAGTAACTAAGTTAAGATGCTAATTTTATAGTTCTATAAATTTAATATGAATAAGACACTTGTTCATCAGAATTGGCAGATTCCTTTCTAGGTAACAAATATAATTGGGATAGGATATAGAAACCTAACTCATTAGGCTTGTGATACTATGATAGGATATAGATTGCTTTATTTAGCATAATGCAAAAAGGAATATTGGGAATTAAGCCATCGTCACCAAACACCAGCTTAAACCCAATACTATTTAAAAAATTTGATAAAAGGATAATCTCGATGAGAGATATTTTATTGGATATATTTATAAATTTAGTTACCGAGTTTGTTAATTATTGCCTCATGGAAATTTGGCTAATTACAAAAGACTGGCTTCTAAATATTTAGTGCCTTTTCAAAGACATACAACGCAAAGTGTTGTATGTCTTCACTAGGTTACAAATATTATACGGTATAATGTTGTTACTTGTAAATAACTAGGTTAATAATTTAAACTTATTTTAAGTTGGCAGTCATCGATTGTATATGACTGCCACATCTAACTATTTCTAAAAATCAGGGATTATTATTTAAATTAGTATTCTTAAATTAGTGTAATTAACATTTATATAAACTCAGTTTTAACCCTAGTCAATAACTCAAAACTTCTTAGCCGCAACGCTGGCTCATATAAATCCCCCGTAAAAATCAATTCATCTGCGCCCGTGTGATGCAGTAATTCTTTTAATTGACTTGCAACGGTTTGCGGCGAGCCTTTTACGAGTACTGCCATATCCTCAAGCACTGCTGATTTTTCCATCGGATTCCACAACTCATCCATATTCGTGACAGGGGGTGGTAATTGCGTCGATTGACCGCGCATCCGTGCTAAAAAGCGCTGATAGTAGCTGGTGGCTAAGTACTCCGCCTCTTGATCAGTCGGTGCTACTACACTGGGCACACCGAGCATTAAATAGGGTTTGGACAATACCTTTGAGGGTTTAAATTGGGTTTTATAAATTTCAATCGCATCCAACAGCATGGCGGGTGCGAAGTGCGAGGCAAACGCATACGGTAAGCCCATATGTGCTGCCAATTGCGCTCCATACAGGCTCGAACCGAGAATATAAATAGGTACTTTTGTGCCATACCCCGGAATAGCCAAAATGGTTTGATTAGGCTGCGGATCGTCTAAATAGCCCATGATTTCAACAATATCTCTAGGAAATTGTTCTTCTGAACCTTGGAAACCTCGTCGTAGTGCTCGTGCTGTCGCTAAATTAGTCCCCGGTGCGCGACCCACACCCAAGTCAATCCGATCAGGATAAAGGCTCGCCAATGTGCCAAATTGCTCCGCGACCACGAGGGGTGCGTGATTAGGTAACATAATCCCCCCCGAACCAATCCGAATCCGTTCGGTACGTGCCGCAATATCCGTCAACATCACTATCGTGGCGGAACTAGCCAGACCCGGTAGGTTATGATGTTCTGCAATCCAATACCGATGGTAGCCCCAGCGATCGGCGTGTTGTGCCAATTCACGGGTTTGTAAAAGTGCCTCACGTGGGGTGGCTTGTTGACGAATCGGAATTAAATCTAAAATAGAAAAGTGACAGTGGGCTAAATCGGTCATTATTGTTCTCCTGATGAGTTACAATTATTTGAAATTGAGAATAACCGTATACCGATTGATTAAAATTGTCGAATAAACCAAGTACTTTAAATGTTTTATAAGCTAATACTTTAAAGTACTTGGCACTAGCTGGCGTAGTTAATCTAGTACTTTAATCATCATCATCTGCTAAATCATATTAAATGAAGTATTTAATAATTTAGCAGGTATTGCCACATTATCGGCATCAGTCACTAATAATAACTCAACTCTATTCTCTTGAAGTTTGGCACTTATACCTTCTACTTTATATTGACGGTCAATAAGTTCTAGATGAGTTATAGTACCTCGTGCATTAACAATACCCAAGGCACCACCTAAGTATTCACCATCAGCATAGGCATTATCGGTGGCTTCAGCGGCAGCACTAAATACCCAATCACCTGTAGGTAAAGCCACTGCATCCGTAAAACATAAAGGCACATTTTCAATAGCACCGATATCATAAGACATTGTATGGTTAATGGCAGCACTGGGAATAATTTGACGGGTGGCGAGTGATTCAAGTACTTGGTTTAAATCTAGTTGAATGATTGCATTTTGTGAGTCTTCCGATTTATTCCCGCGTTGTACTAAGTTAAAAGTACTCTGCTGAATAAACGCACCTTCAATATTTAACTCGCTGAATTGTTTTTTTAGAGATTTATATAATTCAGTTAAATCAATGGTAGTAGGTGAGCCGAGTACTTCGCCTAATGCATTTAATTCTAATAATAAACCCCGACGGCGAGTCTTTTTCGAGCCAGACCCTAAGGCTAATAAAGCGCCATAAGGATAACTATCAAAGCTGGGTAAAACTAATAGTACTTCAAAATCACCTTTTGCCGCTTTACGCTCTTCATAATCTAGGGGTAAATCCCCCTCAACTAAGCGAATTAAAGTACCCACTTCATTTGAATTAGCTTTAAATACCGCTAAATGATTTTCATCATCGCCGACTATATATAAGTACTCACCTACTTGCACCAAGCCACTGGCTGCCGTTAAATAGGTGGGTCGACCTATTTGAGCAGAAGTACTTAAATTTAAATCACGAATATAATTAAGCTCTAGCATAGTATTAATACCCCCATGAAAAAGGGCAGTCGAAACTGCCCCTCATATAATAATTATTCTAAACCTTGTGAGGATAAGTACTCGTCATAAGTACCCCGATAATCAATCACTCGACCGTCACCTTTCACATCGAAAATACGGGTAGCTAGAGAGCTTACAAATTCACGGTCATGCGAGACGAAGGCTAAAGTGCCATCATATTTAGCTAATGCGCCATTTAATGATTCAATCGATTCCATATCTAAATGGTTGGTGGGTTCGTCCATGATCATGACATTCGTACGCGATAACATCATGCGCCCGAAAATCATTCGACCTTTTTCACCCCCCGATAAGACTTTGACTGATTTTTTAACGGTATCGCCGCCAAATAATAAACGTCCTAATGTACCGCGAATTTGCGTTTCAGCGTCTTCGCCTTCGTAGCCTTCTTTACGCACATAATCCGCAATCCAATCCGTTAATTGGATATCGCTTTTAAATTCATCTTCGTGATCTTGTGCATAAGAGCAAATACGGGCTTTTTCCGCCCATTTAATCACACCTTTTTGCGGTTGCAATTGACCTTCGAGTAACTTCACCAGTGTGGTTTTACCGACCCCATTTTCCCCGATAATGGCAATCTTTTCCCCTGCCTCAATCGTAAAGCTAAAGTTACTAATTAAAGGCTTTTCCATGCCTTCATAACCGAAAGTAAGATTTTCCACTTCAACCGCAAAACGGTGTAAGCGCTCTCTTTCGTCGTATTCAAAGCGAATCCACGGGTATTGACGGCTAGAGGGTTTAATATCTTCAGGTTTTAATTTATCAATGAGTTTACGGCGGCTGGTGGCTTGTTTGGCTTTAGATTTATTAGCCGAGAAGCGCCGAATAAAGTCTTGTAATTCAGTAATACGTTCTTTCGCTTTAGCATTAGCATTCGCTTGACGTTCCCGCGCTAAAGTGGATGCTTCCATAAAGTCATCGTAATTACCCGCATACACTTGGATTTTACCAAAGTCTAAATCGGCGGTATGTGTACAGACTTGATTTAAGAAATGGCGATCATGCGAGATAATAATCATGGTGGATTCACGATTATTTAGCGTATCTTCGAGCCAGCGAATGGTATTAATGTCGAGGTTGTTGGTGGGTTCGTCCAATAATAAAATATCAGGATTCGCAAAGAGTGCCTGACATAATAACACCCGTAATTTCCAACCCGGCGCGACTTCACGCATAGGACCATTATGTTGTTCGGTAGGAATACCGACCGCTAATAATAACTCACCTGCACGAGATTCAGCCGTATAGCCATCGAGTTCGGCAAATTGCCCCTCTAACTCAGCCGCTTTCATGTAATCATCTTCAGTCGCATCAGGATCGGCATAAATCGCGTCTTTAGCCGACATGATTTTCCACATTTCCTCATGTCCCATCATGACGACATCGAGTACTCGTACCTCCTCATAGGCGAACTGATCTTGGCGTAAGTAGGCCATGCGCTCATTAGGGTCTTTGGAAACGTTACCGTAGGAGGCATCTTGTAGACCGCATAGAATTTTCATAAAGGTCGATTTGCCCGCGCCATTCGCGCCAATCAGACCGTAGCGATTCCCATCGCCAAACTTTACCGAAACATTATCAAACAATGGCTTAGCGCCAAATTGCATCGTGACATTAGCAGCGACTAACACTAAAGGAGTCCTCTTGAATCTTGGAGTGCTGAATAAACAGTAGTGGGGCGTTACTGTAGCAGTTTTAAGGGGTGGGTGCAGCTAAGCTAGTAAGTTAAGGACACTTAGAGTGTTTTAACCTTACTAGCTAATGTAGAAAACTTTTACTTTTTAGATAAAGGTGTTAACTCACCAGATCGTTGCATTGCTTGGAAAATGGGCATTGCGGCATTCGGGTTACTAAATAGCCGCCTAAGAATTTCTGCTTGATCTATCTCCTCACCAGACTGTTGACGTGTGAATAGATCTAAAAGATCAGGGGACTCTGTTATAGCCTTAATGAGTTGCAATTCTGGTGATAAAGGCTCTTCTTTACTATAGTTTGGAAATATATAAGAGGTGAGTTTAGCTAATTCTAAGAAATGGTTATCTGGCTTAGCTGGGTCTCTTTCAAAATGGTTGAAAAAACTTGCTAATTGTGTCGCTAACGACCTTAAGCCAGCAGTAGTATTTTCATATTCGATATAGCGTAGATGGGCTATGTCAAAAGGCACACGAGGTCCATTTTTATCTTTAATTATAATTGTACCTGCTTTACATGCATGCCTTAGTCCTAATTCGTAAAAAACATTTGGATTAGGATATGTGACATCTGCCACAACATAATCAGAATGCATTATTCTAGTAATAATATCGGTTGTGATGGTTCCAGGAATAGCAACATCATCAGCCCTGACAACTTCCATATGAGGTCTTGCTTTTATTATTGCCTCTTTGATTAAAGTGTCATATTTGGTTTTTAATTCTGATGATGAGATAGTTGCATCATTAACAACCTGATCGCCAATAGCCATCACAACAAAACATGTTTTATTTGTCACATTTATCTCCAAATGTTATAAAAACCATAATTCTGATAAAAAATTAGGCAGATCTATAAACTAAGATCTTTTTTATAAAAAGTAAATGTCATTTAAACTATTTTTAATAACTTGAGATAAGTGATGCAATATCTAACCATTCCCGTCACTGCTTTTGAACAAAACTGTAGCATTATTTGGTGTGATGAAACCCAACAATGTACTGTGGTTGATCCGGGGGGGGATGTACCCCGATTGATTCAAGCGATTGACTCGCGCGGGTTAAAGCCTGTTGCAGTGTGGCTGACTCACGGGCATTTAGACCATGTGGGTGGTACACAAGCTTTAGCTAAGCATTATCAAATCCCTGTTTGGGGGCCTCAGCAAGAAGATGCTTTTTGGTTAGAAGCCTTACCCATGCAGTCGCAACGATTTGGTTTTCCTCCTTGTGAAGCATTTACGCCTGACCATTGGTTAAATCATGGTGATGTGTTAAAAGTCGGTGAGCAAAGTGTTGAGGTCAGATTTACTCCGGGACACACACCAGGGCATGTGGTGTTGTACAGTCCCACACTCAAAACCGTGTTTGTAGGTGATGTATTGTTTGCGGGGTCTATTGGGCGTACAGATTTCCCTAGAGGCAACCATCAACAATTATTAGACTCTATCAATAAGCAGTTATTTACCCTACCCGACGCGACTGAGGTAGTCCCCGGACACGGCTCCAATACGACTATTGGACATGAAAAAATGACCAATCCGTTTTTCTAACTAAATGGCCTTGCGAGGGTCAGGAGTTGTGTTATGCGTTATGGGCTTATTGGGGTCTTAGTCTTGTTATTGTCTGGCTGTAGTACGGCTCCTCCTCCCTCGCTTGAATCCCCCCACCAAACCAATGTTCAGTGGGCAAACCTAATGACCGCTAGCCATAATCAAGCCCGCGCGCGCGTAGGTTTAAGTCCTCTCATGTGGTCAAATACGTTGGCGAATTATGCCCAAAGCTGGGCAAACTACTTAGCTCAAACAGACTGCCAAATGCTACATCGTAATGAGGCGGGTAATAATCCGGCGGGCTATGGTGAAAATTTATTTTGGGGCAGTGCCAATATTTATACAGATGGCTCGCGTGAAACGGCGAGATTAAGTGCTGCTGAGATTGTCAAAGAATGGGTGAGTGAGCATAAGTACTACGATTATAGCTCCAATAATTGCACCGCTCACCAACAGTGTGGTCACTATACGCAAATCATTTGGGGGAATACCCAACGAGTAGGATGTGGCATGGCGTATTGTGCTGAGGGCGAGCAACTATGGGTATGTAACTATGACCCACCTGGCAACTATTTAGGTCAACGCCCGTATTAAAGTACTTAAGTTTTAATCAGAGGAGTACTTTGACTAGCAACAGGGATTAAATCTGCAAAGTACTCTTGGATAATGTCAGGTTTATAAGGCACATGTTCCCATACTGATTGCATATACTCAGCCACCGCGCGTTTTTCTTGTTGGGTGTGGCGGGCAATGGCGATACGCATCCCGTCATGACCTACCCAATGGCTGGATTGTGTTTGTGTAGGGACAAAACCCCGCGGTACTTTGTGCTCACCTTGTGCGCCCGGCTCAAATACCTTTAAGCCCTTTTGAATACAATACTCAATACCTTGGTAATAACACGCCTCAAAGTGCAAGCTATCAATGTATTCAGTACAGCCCCAATGCCGCCCATAAAGCCTTGTATTACTGCTAAACATCAAAGACCCTGCAATACACTCATCACCTTTATCAGCCAAAACCAGTAGCACTTGATCAGGTAAAGTACGGGCGACTTGTTTGAAGAAGCCTAGATTTAAGGTAGGTACCCCCCATTTTTCCTCAAAAGTACGCTCGTAAAATAAAGCAAAATTCTCCCAATCTTTATCAGTAGCGGTATGCCCCTCCAGTAATCTTAATTGAATTTGAGCATCCAGTACTTTGCGGCGCTCTTGGCGGATGTTTTTACGTTTTTTGGGTTGTAGAGTATTGAGAAAGTCTTCAAAGGTTTGATAGCCCAAATTTACCCAATGAAATTGACAATCGTAGCGCGTCAATAAGCCTTGAGTACTTAACCATTCTTGTTGGTCTTTTGGAGGGAATAAGCAATGAAAAGTACTAGCACCTAACTCCTCTGCAATGTGTAGCGTGGCACTGAGTAATAGGGGGTAAAGCTCTATTTCACGCCCTGCCTGAACTAATAAACGTTGTCCGGTGGCTGGCGTATAGGGGATGGAGGTCACGAGCTTGGGAAAGTAGCGTAGCTTGTAATGATGGTAGGCTTGTGCCCACATATTATCGAATACAAACTCACCATAGGAGTTATTTTTGAGGTACAACGGTTGGGCGGCGACGAGTACTTGATCTTCATAAATAGCTATATGATGGGGTAACCAACCAAAGGGTTCGCCGACACAACCGTTTTGTTCCAGCGCCACTAAAAATTCATGACGCAGGAAAGGATTATTATCGAGTACTAGGGCATTCCATGCACTCGGTGATAGTTGAGTTAGACTGGATAGGATTTCGATACGCATAGCCCCATTTCGCCAGAAATTCTAAACGCTGTCTATTGTCCCTCCAGTACTTGCCTTATTGTTGGACGACGGGACGACCTTCTTTAATCCAGCTGGTAATCCCCCGTTGCACATTGTACACCTGACTATAACCCGCTTGAGATAGCATTTGTGCGCCAATTTGGGTGCGATTACCTGTGCGGCAAATAATGGCTACAGGTTTATTGGTAGGGGCTATTTGATTAATTTTGCTGGGAAATTCGGGGTTAATAGCGCCTTTCTCATCAAATAAGGTAAGTAGCTTACTGTCTTTTATTATACCTGTTTGTTTCCACTCATCAGGCAGACGAATATCTACCAACGTTACACCTTGATCTAGCAGCGTTTGGAGTTGGTTATTATCAATGTCTTCAATTTTGCCAATTTTAGTCGGTGCAGCCATACTGACAGCGGCAGTAGAGGCTACATTCGTAGTGGAAGGTGTTTCGGTGGTGACGGCGGGCGTGGCTGAGGTTGTATTAGTTTTATCACCACAGCCTACTAGGGTTGCTACCAATAGGGTAGTCAGAATTAAACTTGATTTCATAGTATCGTTTAGTGTTTGTTAGTGTAATTAAATAAAGCATAAGAATATGGCAATCACCTAATGCCGTCTACTGCTTTGCAAACCCTAAGGCTAAGGTATAATCAAGCTTTCTACCATTCCCCCGCCCAAAGGATATAGATTGAAAGACGTAATTATTGTCGGTGGTGGCCTATCGGGCATGCTTACCGCGCGTGCCTTGCATCAGGCTGGCATGCAAGTGATGCTTATTGAACAGCACGAGTTAGGGCGGGATTCCTCGTGGGCAGCGAATGGGATGTTAAACCCCATTTATCCGTGGCGCTGTCCCAAGCCTGTGATGGATTTAATGCTGAGTGGTTTAGAGCATTACCCTACTCTGAGTGAGGCACTGTCTGAGGTCAGTGGCATTGATATGCAATGGGAAGCTTCGGGCTCTGTGTATTTTGATGTTAATGAGTTTGATGCGGCTCAAGCATGGGCTACACACTATCAACAAACCTACCAAGTACTGGATAATCCAGCAGCATTACAGCGTTGTGATTCCGCATTAGCCAGTACTTTTAAGCAAGGTTTATATTTTCCTGAGTTTTGCCAGCTACGCAATCCCCGCCAATTAGCTGCCTTACGAGCATGGCTGCGTTTGAATCCTTTACTCATTAGTGAACATACTCCCGTAGATAGCCTTATTATCGAAGGGGGGGAGATTCGAGGTGTTCGTTTAGGTTCTCAAGACTGGCTCGCTAAACGAGTGATTTTAACGACGGGGGCATGGAGTACTACATTTGCTGAGTTACAGCTCAATATCCGCTCCACAACAACTCATAGCGTGATTTTCCGTGGTGAGCCGGATGTTTTGAAGCATATGGTGATTCATGAAGGTAAATCCTTAGTGCCGCGTCGAGATGGTCGCATTGTGTTTAGTACACCTTTGAGTACTAATGCTGAAGTACTCGCCGACCCCTTGGCGGCGATGAAAGCCGAAGCTATGCAATTAGTCCCAGCCGTAGAACATATCCGTATGCAACATCAATGGTGTGGGGTATTTCCGGAAACCGCGGATGGCTTGCCCTTTATTGGTGAGCATAGCCAGATTAAAAATCTGTGGGTGAATGTAGGTTTAGCTCAGTATGGTCTAGCGGCAACAGTAGCCTCAGCACAATTATTAGTAGCACAAGTACTAGGGCAAACCCCTGAAATTGATCCCACCCCGTTTAGGTTAGGTCGTTAAAACCTGATTTACCTTCCTCATATAAAAGGATTCGACATGACAACGATCAAAACAGCTTTCATTGGTTTAGGTGTGATGGGCGCACCGATGGCAGGGCATTTACACACTAAAGGCTTTCCAACCACGGTTTATAATCGCACTGCTGAAAAAGCTGAAGAGTGGGTGAAGCAGTACGGTGGCACTATGGCTTTGACACCTAGAGAGGCCGTGAAAGAAGCGGATATCGTTTTCATGTGTGTCGGTAATGACAATGATGTGCGTAGTGTGGTGTATGGCGCAGATGGCATTATTGCCGGCATGAAGGAAGGGGCTTTATTGGTGGATCATACGACGACTTCAGCGACTTTAGCGCTGGAGTTGGCGGGGGCGTGTGATGCGATAGGTGCTCGATTTATGGATGCTCCGGTATCGGGTGGTCAAGTAGGCGCGGAAAAAGGCGCTTTGACGATTATGTGTGGGGGTATTGAAGCGGATTTTAATGAGGCTAAACCCGTAATGATGAGCTACGCCAAAGCAGTCAGTTTATTAGGTGAGCACGGTCAGGGTCAGCGCTGCAAAATGGTCAATCAGATTTGTATTACAGGTATTTTACAAGGTTTGAGTGAAGCGATTTTGCTAGCTGAAAAAAGCGGCTTGGATGTGGCTCAAGTCGTAGAAACCTTAAAGCATGGTGCGGCGGGTTCATGGCAAATGGAAAATCGCGCCAAAACGATGGCAAAAGGTGAGTTTAATTTTGGTTTTGCATTGGATTGGATGCGTAAGGATTTAGCGATTTGTTTGAATGAAGCGAGTCGTCATGGTTTGACTTTGCCGCTGACGCAAGCAACCGATGATCGTTATGCCAAGTTACAAGAAAAGGGTATGGGGCGAATGGATACATCAAGTTTGATAGAGGCTTTAAGGTTGGAACAGTAGGGACAGTTATATTTTACGGGTAAGAACTTAAATCTGAATTACCCATAATGGAATTATTCCCACAATAGTTACAGTAAGACAGAATATCATCCGTTTTTCATGTGCTTGTCGATTATTTTATGAATGATGTGGTCGGATGGTTTCAGAGCCGTAACATATTTATCAGAAATGCCATGTGCTTGTGGATGTGGCAAACTAATAATTTGCGTTTCACCAAATTTCTGAGCAAGTAATTTGAATTTTATGCCAGTGTAGTTTGGCAACTCAGCACGGTAAATTTCAGCATTACCTGACCTTTCGCCAAGAATTGAAATGACCTTGTCTCGTATTGATATGTTGTTCAGAGCTTCAATCATTCGACTCCCGAAAAAAATAATGACAGACGGTTTTCTGGCATCAAGTAGATTCAGAAAACCATCAGCTTCTTGTACCAATGTGTTGATCGTGATTAAGCCGTTGCTTGTCACGCTTCTTGTTTGAGTGCCAAGCCAGTTAGTTTGAAAAAAAGCCCTTTCAAATGCTCCTTCTTGACCTTTTTGGGTAACTAATTCAAATCCCCAACTAGATAACCAAGCCAGCACTCTATTACGAAAACGGGTGTTATTGACTGTATTATCTGAGAAGAATGATGTAGGTTCCTGTTCTGGAGTGATCCCCGCTTTTTCTAGTGCTTCATCCTCGACTGAGTAGCCAAAATTAATGCCACAAATCATGATCCCTCCCAGAAGATTTTCGGGGTAATCCTGAGTAATAATTTGCGGAGTCCATGTAGTAAGATCATTATGTGTGTTCATAAGGAGTTTTCGTAGCTTTTAGATTTATTCAAAATAATACGGTCAACTAACGGCTATTTGAAGCATTATTAAATTTGTATAGATTGTGAATATGACGCAACCTGAGTTTGCCCAGTGGCTCAAAATCGCGCCGCGTGCTTTAATGGATATTGAGCGTGGAGTAGGTAATCCTCGTATGAGTACTTTATTAAAAATAGCCAAACCGTTTAATTTACAAGTCGGATTTATTCACAAGCCAAAAAACTAAGTTGTAGATTTGGCAGTAGCTTGAAAGGCAGAGTGAAAACGAACATTACCCTGTGGCATGTTTTCATCAAATGACAAAGCAAAGAAAAATGGTTCAGGAATACCAATAAGTCCTAACCCACTCACATTTTTAAAGCCAAACTGCCCATAATATTCAGGGTGTCCTACCAAACAACAACCCTTAGCCTTCAGTTGTTGTAATTGCTCTAGTCCTGCTGTTATTAAAGTTTTGCCTATTCCCTGACGTTGATAGGCGGGTAATACTGATACAGGTCCCAACCCATACCAATCAGTAGTACCATCAGAAATAGTAATAGGTGAAAACGCAATATGCCCTACAATTTTATTATCTAGCTCAGCGACCAGAGAAATAGTTAGTACTTTTGCATCACGCAAAGCATTTACAATAAATTGCTCAGTATGACTACTAATTTCTAATGTTTTAAAAGCCTCCGCAGTTAAATCAAAAATAGCGGAAATATCTTGAGATTGTTCACTACGAATAATAATTTTTTGTATAGACATAGGTTTGATTTTTTCCTAAAACGGAAAGTTTAGATTTTAAAACTATTAAAGCAGGTAAGGGTTAAACTTTTAGTTTAACCCCTAATTTTTGAATCTAATAGCAAAGACGTATGCTTTACAACACCGATAAATCCGCTACTTGCAGGAATAATCCGCGTAGTTGATTCAATAACGCCAAACGGTTATCACGTAGTTGTGCATTCTCATCCATGACCATCACATCATCAAAGAATTGATCAACTGGGGCACGTAATGCCGCTAATGAGGTCAGGGCTTGCTCGTAGTCGCCTTTGGCAAATAAGGGTTGAACAATTTGCTGTTGCTGAGATACTGCTTTGAATAATGCTTGCTCGGCAGGCTCTTTTAATAGCTCAGTGTTAACTGTTGCGGGAATAGCCGTTTCGACTTTGCGTAGAATATTAGAAATCCGTTTATTTGCTGCTGCTAAACTATCGGCTTCGGGTAAACCTTTAAACGCAGCCACTGCTTTTACGCGATGATCAAAATCCAGAGGTTGAGCAGGTTTTAAGGCTGCGACGGATTCGACTAATTCCGCATTGATACCTTGCTCTTGGTAATAAGCGCGTAGGCGTTCAAAAATATAATCGCGTACTTCATCAATATTGGGTTTCTTGCCTAAAGTACTGGTTAAATTCTCAGCCGCACCATCCAATAATTGCACTAAATCTAAAGGTAAGCGCTGCTCGATAATAATCCGCAATACACCTACCGCAGCACGACGTAAACTAAAGGGGTCTTTTGTACCAGTCGGTTTTTGCCCAATGGCAAAAATACCGACTAAGGTATCAATACGCTCAGCTAGGGCTAAAATACGTCCCGTTTGAGTACTGGGTAGTACATCACCTGCAAAGCGGGGTTGATATTGCTCATTGAGTGCCAGCGCTACTTCTTCAGCCTCGCCATCCAGACGGGCGTAGTAAGTACCCATAATCCCTTGCAAATCAGTGAACTCGAAAACCATATTGGTCATCAGATCACATTTACCCAACTCGGCGGCACGTACCGCGAGTTGGCTATCAGCGCCTAGTTGTTGGGCAATGACTTTGGACAGTTGAGCCACACGAGTCGATTTATCTAGCAAAGTACCCAATTGTTGTTGGAAGACAACGGTTTTGAGTTTGTCACGACGTGATTCGAGCTTGTGCTTCTTATCCTGTTCCCAGAAAAATGCCGCATCGGTAAAGCGCGGACGAATCACGCGCTCATTACCACGACTTACGCTATCAGGATTGGAGCTTTTAATATTGCTAATAGTAATGAAAGAGGGTAGCAGTTTGCCGTTGTCATCGGTTAGACCAAAGTACTTTTGATTGCCCTGCATAGTATCAATCAAGGCTTCTTGCGGTACAGAGAGGAAACGCTCTTCAAATTTACCCACAATCGCATTCGGGTACTCAACTAACGCAGTCACTTCATCCAATAGGCTTTCAGGCATAATCGCCTTTGCACCAAACGATTGAGCAATTGCGAGTACTTGACGGCTAATATTTGCGCGACGCTCAGCAAAATCAGCCCACACATAAGCCGCTTTTAATTGCTCAGCATAAGTACTCGGTGCAGTGATCGTCACTAAATCTGGATGGTGGAAACGATGACCGCGTGATTGATTGCCGGTTTTAATACTTAAAAGTTCGGCAGGAATGATTTCACTATTCGCCAGCATTACAATCCAATGAATCGGGCGCACGAATTCGGCAGTACCTGCGCCCCAACGCATCCGTTTCGGGATGGGCAAACTTGCTAGTGATTTATCCACAATGTTGGGGAATAAATCTTTAGTACTTTGTCCGGCTTGATGTTGTTTGAACACTAGCCATGAACCTTTATCAGTCTCTAAACGTTCTAATTGCTCAAACGCTACACCACACGAGCGGGCGAAACCTTCCGCCGCTTTACTAGGTTTTCCCTCTTTATCAAACGCAGCTTGTAGGGCAGGACCTCTTTTTTCAATGACTTGATCCGGTTGTTTGTCGGCAATGCCTTTGACCCACACGGCTAGGCGGCGTGGTGCGGCGTAGGCAATAAATTGTTCGGCTTGCAGACCAGCATCACTAAAGCCTTGTTGAATACCTTGAGTAAACGCTTCAGAGAGGCTAGGTAAGGCTTTTGGCGGTAATTCTTCTGTACCAATTTCTACTAATAAATCCATGAGTTATACCGCCTCTTTGTTAGTATTTTGCAGCATAGGAAAGCCTAATTTTTCACGAGTAGCGTAGTAACCTTCTGCCACAGCCCTTGCTAAAGTCCGTACCCGTAAAATAAAGCGTTGACGCTCAGTGACAGAAATCGCTTTACGCGCATCGAGTAGATTAAAGGTATGCGATGCTTTCAGCATTTGCTCATAAGCGGGTAAGGCTAAGCCTAATTCAATCAAACGTTGGCTTTCTTGTTCGCACACATTGAATTGATTAAATAGCGCTTCGACATTGGCGTGCTCAAAGTTGTAGGTTGATTGTTCGACTTCATTTTGATGATACACATCGCCATAGGTTACGACACCTTGAGGGCCTTTTGCCCACACGAGGTCATACACGCTTTCCACCCCTTGCATATACATGGCAAGACGCTCAAGACCATAAGTGATTTCACCCGACACCGGACGACAATCTAAGCCCCCCACTTGTTGGAAGTAGGTGAATTGGGTGACTTCCATACCATTGAGCCAAATTTCCCAACCTAATCCCCAAGCCCCCAGCGTGGGTGACTCCCAATTATCTTCTACAAAACGAATATCGTGTTCCAACGGATCAAAGCCCAGCATTTTCAAGGAACCCAAATACAACTCTTGGATATTGTCAGGAGAAGGTTTGAGGATAACTTGGAACTGATAATAGTGCTGGAGGCGATTAGGGTTTTCACCATAACGACCGTCGGTGGGACGGCGCGAAGGTTGCACATAAGCCGAGCGCCAAGGTTCAGGACCAATCGCGCGTAAGAAGGTAGCAGGGTGGAAAGTGCCTGCGCCCATTTCCATATCATAAGGTTGGACAATCACACAGCCATGCGCCGCCCAGTAGGCTTGCAGTGCTTGGATCAGCCCTTGAAAGGTTGAAAGGTCGTAATTTGCCATGTTGGTATGATCATTGTTTGCCATGAATGGGCAGGGATTATACTGCAACTTAGAGGTGCGGCGTAGCCAATTGGCTTTGATTCAACGAAGAATGGTGTGAAGGTAAGGATTAAGGGCAAAAGCTTAGCTAGGTGCAGAGCACTACAAAAATGAGTACTTTTTAGTTAGCTAGTCGATAGGCATTTAAGTGAGTTCAAGTGTTTAAACTAACTAAATAGTGACTAAAAAAATCCCAACGGCTCACCTATAGAAAAATAATATTTATACATACTTTCCATTTATCAGTGGGGTTTTCAGTGTTATCGGGAAAAAGACACTAATAAATTTAATTAATCCGATTTTGAGGCAAACTAACAGCATGATAAAAACCCTTTAGGATTGACATATGGGTGTCACCGCTGTTGTTTTGCTAGTAATTACCCTAGCTACTGGTTATTTAACTATTCATTTTTTAAATCCTTATGCTAAACAGTTTGGTTTAGTAGATATACCTAACCATCGTAAACATCATAGTACTCCTACAGCATTAATTGGGGGTATTTCAATTTATGTAGCTATATTAGTAGCGAGCTTATTATATCAAGCTCTAGATATAGCCATGATTACGTATCTAATGTGCAGTACTATTTTAGTCATATTAGGTGTACTCGATGCTCAAGAAGATTTATCACCGCATTATCGATTAATTGTCGAGTCCATTGTTGCCTTAGGTATGTGCTTTATGGCAGGTATGTATTTAAAAGACCTCGGTGATTTAACGGGGTCTGGCACTATTGAAATACAAAAGACAGGTTATTTGTTAACGGTTATTGCAGTGATTGCGGCTATTAATGCCTTTAATATGATAGATGGAATTGACGGTTTATTAGGTATTACTTCTATCATTACCTTTTGGACATTAGGTGCATTATGTTATCGTGGCGGTAATGAGGTAGGCGTTTTATTTGCGGTGATTGTTATATTAGCTCTTTTACCTTATTTGGCGGTTAATTTACAAGTACCTTTAATTAAGCAAGCTAAAATTTTCATGGGTGATACAGGCTCTATGCTAATTGGTTTTACAGTAGTATGGCTTTTAGTATTAGGTACCCAGACCCAATCCATAAATCATACCAGTTTCGCGGCTCCTACGGCTTTATGGATTATTGCTATACCACTGATGGATATGGTGCGTGTTATGTTGGGGCGTTATTTTAGTGGTAAATCTATTTTTGCTGCTGATCGCACTCATCTACATCATATCTTATTGCAATACAATAATACTAAACATAATGCGTTACTTAAAATTAGTGCCTTAGTAAGTACTTCTTGTTTAATAGGTGTAATGTTAGAGGTATTTAATGTGCCTGATTATATAAGCTTAGCTTTATTTCTAATAGCATTTGGCCTCTATACCTCAGTGATCGGTTACTTACAAAAACGTATCATTCAACAGTCTTTAAGTCTAAACTCACTTTAATTCATGGTCACTCTCCTTTGAGTAGATTTGGGGTAATAACAGTATTACCCCCTTTTTTATTTAAAAGCAGTTACTTTTAGTCGCAAAAAATACCGCATCAAGTACTTTAACTCTTATACTACCTTTATTCGATTAGAGTACTGATTATTATGACAATAAAACTCTATTTAGCTTTACTACTCTGCTTTTGGAGTAGCGTGCTATTCGCTCAATCCTTGGATTTGAAAAATGGGCAAGATGCTAAGCCTAGTACTTTAGCGATGCCAGATTTTCAGCAATTTCAGACGGATCCGGACACAGGTTTGCAAGTATGGCGATTAGGTGGTTCGGCTGAGGAAATGCAGTCTATAGTGCCCTACCCGAATGGTGCTGAGGCCGTCACTATTTTGCAGGCACAGCATTTTTATAGCCGTACCTCGCCTACTAACTTGTCTGAAACGTATGCATTAAGTGCCAGCTCTGCTAAACAACCGTATGCGGCTTTATGGCATTTGCCGACACATAAACTCGTAGCGTGGGTTCCCGCTGCGAAAGAAACTCATATTCAACAACGCCAATTACTCTGGGATAAAAACCTCGATCATGTGTACTGGTACACTCAAAGTAATCAACTGATACGTGCTGAAATCGACTTCAAAACCCTACAGGTACGCTCTGAGCTTTGGGATACCTTCTCTGATTTTGACTACGTAACCTTTGGTTGGGGCGAAGGTGATTTTTCGGATAAGGGTGAGAAATTAGTACTTTCAGGACGTGATCAGCGTACCGATACACTGTATTTTCAACCCTATTTAGTACAGTCCAAAACTAAATTACCGCGTCGTGCTGTAGAGCCTGAGGTCAATTGGGCTGGGGTTGATCCTAAGGGGGAGTACATTGTGTTCGATCAACATCAACCCAATACCCGCACTGTATCGGTACCCTTTGAGAAGGCAGATCAGGCTACACCGACCGAGTTATACCCCCATTTAAAACACAGTGATTTTGTACTCGACCAGCACAATGATGCATGGATTGTGTATGGAGATTGGCGTGGTTTAATGGCCTCACGAGTTAAAGATGGAGTACTTAAAAAGCTCTGGCCTGTGGAAAGTACCGAACTTAACGTTGAACCTAATATCACTTTGTCTGGGCATGTGGCACGAGTACCTAAGCGTACCGGTACGGTGTTAATTTCACGTCATTACGATGGCGGCTTGTATTTATTTAATATTGATAAGCCCAGTACTTTGCATTATGTAGGTAACTCAAGGCATGGCAGAGGGGCAGTGGGGGCTAAAACTAAACAACAAGCGCAACGCTGGGGCGTGACAGCAGACGGAGAGGTGACCTTTTACAAACGCGAAGCACGAGGTGCTGTTTCCCCTTCAGGGCGTTATGTTTTCTTTACCTCAGATTATCAAAGTTATGCCACATCCACAGGCGGCTACGAGCCAGAACCAGAATTATGCAAAGCCTATTTAAATATGATTGAAGTACCAGAGAGTACTTATGAAGTACTACAACCATGAAAAATATAATAATAATTTTATACACCTTACATTTAATTTTTTTAGCTTACTTAAATAACTTTTACTTAGCAGGATTACCGTTTCGCTCTTTATTGATTTTGCTCTGTGGTGGTTTGGCTATTTTAAATGATCCAGAGATTTTAGCTAAATTTAGAAAAGTTAATATTATCTATGCCATCTTAGCTATTACAGGTTTAGTCGTTTCTATTGCCAATCAAGTCACCCTAGGCAATATCGTCAATGGTGAGTTAAAGCTATTGCAATCCTATTTAATGGTATTGAGTAGTTATTACATTATTGATAAGTTTGGCTTTAAAGTACTCGGTATTATTTTTCTTGGTGTCACAGGTTTATCAGCTATTTTCGGTATATTGCAATGGATTGATTTACAGTTAGCTTGGCATGTCCATGATTTATTAGGCGAGTTACAAAATAAAGAGCAAAGTGATGAAATTCAGTCACAAATTGAGGAGGTATTGGATCGCTCGCCAGGCTTATCACTTTATGCTATTCCACAAACCTATATGCTCATAGCAGCTATTATTATTAACAGCTATTTTGTACTTAAGTATCGTGATGAGCCTTTATTACAAGCCTTATTATTGATGACAGGTACTTTAATGTTAATGGGGATATTTGTAACTGAGACTCGCTCGGCGTTAGGTGCTGCTTTAGTTATTATGGGCTTGATCTATTTAAAAGGCTTCCCTACTAAAACTATTATTCTTATGTGGCCAGTAATCATAGTAGGTGTAATAGGCTATTTAGTGTCATCAGGAGGTAGTGATTCTGATTCAAGAATGATGAGTTTAGATGATGCCTCAGCGGCAGGGCGAATGACTTTGTATAAATACGGGGCAGAGCTATTTATTCGACAACCATTTGGTTATGGTTTTAATTTTGATACGGTTGAGTATGCCACCGAGTACTTTGTTAATCAGTATAATTTATTTGATTATGGGGCAGATGAGAAAGCACAATATATTGTTCCTGTACATAACTCAATTTTAAATATAGTACATACTTATGGTTTTATAGGTTTATTAGTACTGTTTTATTATGTGTGGATGTTAATAGATGGTTTGTGGTATAGGATAGTATTTTTATTAGGGGCTTTTTTGAATTCAATCTTTCATAACTCTGGAATTTTAATGAATGATCTTTTTATAGATATAGTCATTGCTGTGTTTTTATATGAAAGCTATCTGAAGCAACAGTTAAATGCTAAGTATGGGGATTATATTTAATATTATTAATTTAATTAATAGTAGTTTAACCTTAATTATTTAGGTGAGTCACGAGTACTCACCTGATCAGTTTATTTTATTAAAATTGAGGCGTTAAAGTTTTGCTACGTAGTACCGCACGACCATCGGAATAGCCTCGTTGACTGTAAGTGTGAGTCGATTTTTGCTTAGACATATTGTGGACAACGCTCACAATTTTACCTTGGCTACTTTGAATTAGACGCACTACTTCGTTAATTTCTGGTTGAGTGGAACGTTCATCCGCCACTACTAATAAAGTACCATCCGCTCGACTGGCTAAGATCAGCGAGTCCGCCATACCGAGTATAGGTGGCGCATCAATAATAATATGATCAAAGACCAATCGAGCTTTATGCAATAACTCATCCATGTGTTTGGAGTCCAAAGCACTCACAGGATCATGCAAAGCAGGCCCTGCAGTCATCACCATAAAGCGTTCAAAACCTTCAAGTTTTTGAGGTATAACACGCTCGCCAGTTAGGTAGTTAGCTAGTCCCATTTCATTGTTTAGCTTTAAATAACGGTGAACAGCGGGTCGACGTAGGTCAGCATCGACTAATAGCACGCGTTTACCCGTTTGTGCTAAGGAGCTTGCCAGATTAACGGCAATTGTGCTTTTACCCTCGCCCGGATGACAGCTAGTCAGATGCAGTACTTTGGGTAATTTACCCTCATTTCCTAATGTAAGTGAGGCACGTAGAGAGCGTACTGACTCGGCTAGTTTGGAGTCAGGATGATCAATCGCTAAAGTCGCCAATTTAAAGTTACGTTTGCCCCGCACGTGTGGCATGGAAGCAATCGCCCCACATTGATCGGCTAACCAATTGAGATCAGCTGTGTTACGTACTTTAGGTCGAATTGTCTCGCGCCAAAAACTACGTAAACTACCTATTAATAAACCTAATAATGAACCAATAACTAAATAAAGGGCATATTTAGGGCCGTCTTTTTCAAGTGGAATAATAGGTGAGTCAATTACAGTAACATTATCTGCTTGTACTGGTGCAGCTACACTAATTTCTTTTAAACGTTGCAGTAAACCATCATATAAGCTGCGAGAGGTATCGACTTCCCGTTTTAGGCTACCATACTCAATACTATTATCACGATTATCTAATAAACTACGCTCTAGCTTTTTAATCTCTTGTCCTAAGCGCGCTTCATCACTTAGAGCCGTTTGGTAGTTAGCTTTCATATTAGTCACAGTATTTTTATTAATTTTACCGGACTCAACATTAATAAAATAGCTTAACTCATCAATTTGCTTTTTTAAAGCCTGCATTTCAGGGTAAGCGGGTTTAAACATAGCTAACTTAGCATTATATTCTGCTTGGAGTTTATTTCGTTCTAATTTGCGCTCTTGTACCAAAGCACTGTCCGAGGTATTCAGCTCGGCACTAATATCTCTTTTAGTTAAGTACTGATTTTCTGCCTTAATACGATTTTCTTTTGCTGCCATATAGGCACGACTCAAGGATTCTAGATTGTTTGCTAGAATAGACTTGTCCGTTTCAGTATCGACAATAGCTTTATCACGAGCATATTTAATTAAAGCTGATTCATTTTCTTGCAGTTTGTTACGAGCAATCGTAACTTGATTTTCTAGGTATTCTTTAGCACGAGTTGCCGAGTCTTGTCTTGACTCATATTGCATGGCTATAAAATGACGATTAAGTGAGTCTAATACATCACGAGCTAAACGAGGGTCTTGAGTAGTGTAAGCAATATCAATAACGCGGGAGTTTTTAACAGGCTTAACCTGTAAGTTTTTCAGAAAAATATCTTCAGCTAAAACTCGTTCATTAGTACTGGTATTACTTTGAGGTAAAAAACTCTTGATATAGCTACCTATTGAGGTAATAGAATCTTTAACTGCATAAACAGGAGGTTTAAATGGCTTTTCTGCCAGTAAGTAGCCCCGAATATTTAACTCTTCAATTACACGAGAGGCTAAGTCACGGCTTCGCAATAATTTATATTGAGTATTATAAAATACAGCATCATTAATATAAGAAGCTGGTTTAGTCGTATCTACATCATAATTTAAAATACGAGTATGTTCAGTTTCAATTTTAATAGTAGTATTAGCAGTAAAAGTTTGGTTTTGTAAGGCAGCAATGCCTAGTGCCATACCAGCAGCTAAAGTCGACCATAGAATAATAGATTTATAGCTACGTGTCAGAGCGCTAATATACTGACGTAGCGACACACCGCCTTGTTTTATAGGGTATGTACGTGTGGCTTCTTGAGGCTCATAGCTTAAATAAGTTTCATATTGAGCTTTTTCAGGTGCTAGAACTAAGTGTCTATTATCGCAGGCGCGTTTACTATTATTCATTTTCTTAAAGTCCTAAGGCTAGTTAGTACACTCAATAATGATTTATTTAGGGAGTACTATGGGATTATGTCCCAAGGTATTTTGACTTTTTTTATAAAACTTTAGAAATTCGTTCGCAACGAAGTTCCATGTGTAGTTTTTAATGGCATGTTGTTGCAGTACTTTACCCTGTTTAGCCGCTAGATCAGGATAATGCTCAGCAAACTCTAGGTGTTTAGCTAAGCGAGCAATATTACCTACTGGATAAATTAAACCTTTTTCTGCTAAGGCTTCCTGATTAGCTTCAATATCACTTGCAATACAACAACGTCCAAAACTCATAGCTTCTAATAAAGTGATAGGTAATCCTTCCATTTGCGACGGTAAAATATAAGCTAAAGCATTACTATACCATTCTGCTAAAGCAGGACCATAAGCCGCACCTGTAAAGATAATGTTGTCGTTATTTTTGCTGAGGTTAGTGAGTTCAGCACGATAATCTTCATCACCTTTACGCTCTTTACCTACAATCACTAACTTAGTATTAGTGTTATTCAGTAAATTAAAAGCTTTGATTAAGTCATGAATTCGTTTTTCGCGAGATAAACGACCTACATATAAAAAGTACTCATTAGGTTTTACACCATACTCTAAAATATTATCAGCTTCATGCTCAGGAATAATATTAATGCCTGAGGGAATATAGGTAACGGGTTTGCTATACTTAAATTGATAATAATTACTAAGAGCTTTAGAAACGGCTGTAGAGTCATTAACAAAGCTAAAGGTTAGTTTTTCAGCTAGTTTAAAAAAAGTACGGGCAATACTATTCCAAGAGCTGCGCTCCCATTCATGACCATGACTTTGAAATACGGTATAACGTCCCATTAAACGGGGGATAAAAGCAAATAGGCTGGGACCTACTGCGTGATAATGTACAACATCTACCTTTTTTAAGGTTATTTGATGAAAGCTGGCAGCAATTACTAATGCCATTTTTTCAAAGTACTTGTGTTTGAGCGTTTTTAAGGGAATTACTTGCATGCCTTGATACTCAAATTCTTTTGAGTACTCAGGGGTTTGCATACAGTAAACAATAACCTCATGTCCTTCACTGACTAAGCGACGACCTAGCTCGACAGTGTAAGTTTCAATGCCTCCGATGACATCCATGCCTTTAATGGCAATAAATACTATTTTCATGAGGCTCCCTCGTAATTTTTATCATAATTAAAATTTATCAGTCAATAGATGATTAAACGATTGAATGGCTGACGGGAGGGAGAGCTGATCGGATAAATGCTTAAGCGAGGTTAAGCTTGTATAAAAAGGGTTTAGGTATCAGTACTGTGTTGCGAGTACATCACGTATAATTGCGTTCTACTTTTGATTTTAGCTAAATAGAATATTGCAATTATGGCGCAATCACCACGCAAAGCTGTCTCGTTGATCTCAGGCGGACTCGACTCCATGTTGGCTACTAAAGCCATTCTCGACCAAGGTATTCATGTCGAGGGTATTAATTTCTTTACCGGATTTTGTGTGGAGGGACATACTCACGCTATTCGCCGTCAAAGTACGGATAAAGTAAAACGTAATAATTCTCTTTGGGTTGCTGAGCAGTTAGGTATTAAATTACATATTATTGATATCGTTGAAGATTATAAACAGGTAGTCCTTAATCCTAAACATGGCTATGGGGCGCACATGAACCCTTGCTTGGATTGTAAAATCTTCATGGTCAAAAAAGCTCATGAGTGGATGGAGCAGCAGGGTTTTGATTTCATTATTACGGGTGAGGTAGTCGGTCAGCGTCCTATGTCACAACGTGTCTTTACCATGCCCGTGATTGCTAAAGAATCAGGTGCAGAAGACCGAATCGTCCGCCCCTTATGTGCCCAAAAATTGCCTGAGACGTTGCCAGAGCGTGAAGGTTGGATTGATCGCACCAAGCTCTTTGCCTTTAGTGGTCGTAGTCGCAAACCACAAATTGCTTTAGCTAATCAATGGGGTATTGAAGAGTACTCACAACCTGCGGGGGGGTGTTGCTTCCTTACGGATGAAAATTATTCAAATAAAATTAAAGATTTATTTGCTCATCGCCCTAATCGTGACTATGAGCTAGATGACATTATGCTTTTGAAAATTGGTCGGCATGTGCGCCCGCGACCACATTTTAAAATGATTATTTCCCGCGAAGAGGGCGAGACTAATTTCCTCGAAGGCTATAAACGGCAATTTGTTTGGATTAAGACCGTGAGTTGTTCAGGGCCTTTAACCTTGTTAGATGGCACGAATCTTACTGAAGAGGATATTAAATTAGCGGCGCAACTGACGGCTCGATTTAGCCAAGGTAAACATTTACCCGAAGTACTCTGTCGTTATGCGCTGCCAGGGCAAGAGCCAGTAGAAGTTACGGTCAGTCCTGCGATTGAGCCTTTAGCAGAATGGTTATTATAGCGTTACACTTTCCTTTTTCCTTCAGTACAAGTAGGCAGCATGGTTGCTCAAGTTATTCTCAAACCGAAACGTGATAAAAATATTCGTGCCCACCATCCTTGGGTATTTTCGGGGGCTATTCATAAGGTCAATGGTAAGCCACAACTCGGCGACACCGTATTAGTCGAAAGTGCTGAGGGGCAAGTACTGGGGATCGGTGCATGGTCGCCTGAGTCACAAATTCAGGTAAGGATGTGGTCATTTACGGTTTGTGAATTGAATGAAACCTTTTTTCAGCTCAAAGTTCGTGCCGCTCTAGCATATCGCCAAGCTTTGGAGATTCCACAGCGTAATACGGCGTATCGTTTGATCAACGCTGAGTCCGACGGCTTACCGGGCTTTACCGTAGATGTGGTGGGTGAGTGGTTGATTATGCAAGCACTTACCGCAGGGGCGGAGCGTTGGAAATATATGCTGGCGGATGCACTCTTGGCGGAAGTACCCAGCAAAGGGGTATACGAGCGTTCCGATGTGGAAGTGCGTCATAAGGAAGGTCTAGAGCCAGTAGTTGGCTTACTGCGCGGCGAAATGCCCCCTGCTTTTATTGATATTGTTGAAGAAGGTCGCCATTACCGTGTGGATGTGTTGCACGGTCACAAAACCGGTTTTTATCTAGATCAGCGAGATAATCGTTCACTACTACAATCCTATGCTCAGGATAAAACGGTACTCAATTGCTTTTCCTACACAGGTGGTTTTGCGATTGCAGCATTAAAGGGAGGCGCTAAACAAGCCATTAATATTGATGCATCGCAACCTGCTTTAGATTTAGCTGCGCAATCAGCTGAACTTAATGGGTTTGCACCAGAGCAAATGGAAAATATTAATGCAGATGTGTTTAAGCTGTTGCGTCAATATCGGGATGAAGGTCGGCAGTTTGATATTGTAGTACTTGATCCTCCTAAGTTTGCAGAAAATAAAAACCAATTGGAAAAGGCCGCCCGAGGTTATAAGGATATTAATCTATTAGGCTTTAAGCTGCTGCGCCCGAATGGCTTATTATTTACTTTTTCCTGTTCGGGGTTGATGGAAAGTAACCTATTTCAAAAGATTGTGGCAGATGCCGCAGTGGATGCAGGGTGTGAAGGACGGATTATTTGCAAAATGGATCAAGCTACCGATCATCCTACCCGTCTAGCGTTTCCAGAAGGCTATTATCTCAAAGGCTTAATATGTCAGAAGTAACACCAACCTCTAATAATACTAGTACTTCAGAAAGTACTAGTAATGTGCAACAACTGATCAGCTTGTTTCAAAAAGTTCTGCCATTAGTCTATGGCATTGCTAGTAAATTACGTTGGGCATTGATGATTGGCGTCTCAATGCTGGCGTGGATTGCTGTGTGGTTAGTGGGGATTAAAGGATTTAGTTTAGGGGTTGCGGCGGTTATTGTGGTAATCGGTGCAATTCCCTTACTGATTATTTTGCGCTTCTGGTGGTCACTGGAGGAGCTGAAGGACTTACCGAATATTGTCAATACCATGGTAGGTGATGCTAAAGCTAGCCTTGTTGATACCGTTAATGAGGTCAAAACGGGTAATGTCAAAAAGATTGGTTTTTTAGGTTCTGCTAAAGGCTTGTGGTCGATTGGTTCTATGTTGGGTGAAGCAAAAGGTTTATTAGGCTCGTATGTAGGGTTAGCTGCCCTGATGAACCCGTTTTCACTATTTTTAGGCGTACTTTCTATCTTAGCGATTGGAATACTGACTATGATTGGTGTGGTATTAGCTATTATTGCAATCATCTAAGGAGCTAGGTAGTGAGTGAGCAAGGAGCAACCCAATTTGATTTTTTGCGCCATGGACAGGTGGCTACGACCGGATTATTTAGCTCTTCCAAAGAAGAGCCCTTAGGCTCGATTGGCTGGAAACAATTAGATCGTATAACCCATAACCAGCAATGGGACGCAATTGTCACTTCACCCAGTCGACGGTGTTATGATTTTGCCCGTTATTTAGCACAACGCTTAGAATGTGAGTTGACGTTGGCAGAAGGGTTAGATGAGTTAAATTTTGGGGCGTGGGTTGGTCTAACCCCAGAGCAAGTGTGGGAACGTGATCCAGATTTACTACAATATTGGTACCAACAGCCCTTGAGATTTAGCGCCCCAGAAGGGGAGTCAATGGATCGCTTTGTGCAACGAGTACGCACGGATTGGGAAGCACTACGAGCGACTTATCAAGGCGGGCGAGTACTCGTTATTACACACGCTACCGCTATCCGTGTGATATTGGCGGATGTTTTACAAATCCCTTATGTCAAAACCCTCAGAATTCATTTGGACTATGCCACTATCACGCGCGTTTTAGTCCATGCTGATAATGAAATGGAGTTTATGACGCACGGTGCATTAGCTTAGGTGTGCTGCGGTACGCTGAAGTTTTCTGCTATAATATCGACTGAGTTAGTAACATTTATATTATAAACAGCTCAGTAATTTAAATAACTACACACTCGTTTAATTATAATTTTTTAAATTCGAGTACTTCATATTATGAAATATTGTCCGCATTGTGCGAAGCCATTAGCACGCCGTTTGATTCAGGGTGTTGAGCGCGTAGCGTGCGCCTGTTGTTCATTTGTACATTGGGGTAATCCTGTTCCAGCAGTAGCAGGCATTGTTGAATACAATGGTAAAGTACTATTAGTTCGCAATGCTAAATGGCCAGCCGGTAATTTTTCATTGGTGACAGGATATTTAGAGCACGACGAAACCCCAGAACAGGGTATTGTGCGGGAAATTCAAGAAGAGCTAGGTCTAGATGCTAGTATTCGCGGTTTTATTGGTCACTATTCATTTTTTGAAATGAATGCTTTAATTTTAGCCTTTTATGTGGAAGCAGAGGGCAATATTGAATTAAATGATGAAATTGCAGAGGTAATCAAAATACGTTCTGACTTAATTTACCAGCAGCGCTTTCCCAGTACCTTTGCTACCCAAGTCGTCCGTGACTGGTATCAACAGCAAAATTGGCGGCGCGTCGCTTAATTACGCAAGTAATGAACTTGGGTAGAAATAGAACCATTAGGGTGAAGCTGAAGGGTTCGCCACGCAGGCAGAGGGTGATCAAAAGCGATCGTTTGGGTTAAGGGTTTTAATTGTACGCTAGTAGCTGGAGTGCCATAGACGGCAATATTACGCCCCTGAGGGTAATGATAGTTCCCAATAAATTCTTGATGAATATGCCCATGTAGTACCGCTTGAATCATGGGATAGCGCTCTGCCCATTGCCAAAAGTACTCCGCATTTTGCAAGCCCATTTTATCCATCCAAGGGCTTTGGATAGCCATAGGGTGATGATGCATAACAAGAATGACAAACTGATCCGTATCCAAGGCGTTTAAGTACTGTTCCATAGCCTGATATTGCTCCTGACTGAGATGACCATCAGGTCGCTGAGGGCGACTGGTATCTAACATTAAAATATGCCAGTTGGCATAGTTTAAAAAAGCAGGTTGCCAAAATCTGGGTGCTAAGTACTGTTGAGCTAACGCAACCGTATCATGATTACCCGGAATAGTATGAATAGGTAAATTAAAAGTACTCAAACGTTGATTAAGTAATTGGTAGGTTTGAGGAACCTCTTCCTGAGCTAAATCCCCGCTGATCAATAAAGCATCATAGTGAGAGTACTCCGTACTTAAATGTTGCAGTACTTGAGTTAAATGTTGATTAGGGTAAATAGCGGGTTTTGTCCATTCGAGCGGACTGGCATCGCTGGCATAACAATGTGTGTCTGAAATTTGTAGCAATTGCACTATACGCAAATCAGTCATAGATCAGATATCCTTAAAGTCATTACCCTTGTTATAAAGAATTTTTTATTAAATTGCTGTGACTTTCGATACGATATGCGACGAAAGCTCAACGTCTAATAAGCATTCTTATTACTCACTATCTGTACAATAAATAGGCTAACCTATCATGTCTTGGATCGATACCCATTGCCATTTAGACGCTCTAGAGTTTGATCCAGATCGAGACCAAGTACTTGAGCAGCTAACAATTTATAATATTGAGGCTGCTATCCTACCCGCTGTTTACTTTGATGAGTGGTCAGCTATTGTGGCACTGAATCGCCAAAATCCCCAATGTTACCCGAGTTTTGGTTTTCATCCTATTTACTTAGCCCAACATCAGACTAAACACTTAAGCCACCTCAAACAATGGCTACTGGACTATCAGGCTGTAGCGGTAGGGGAGTGTGGACTAGATTTTTATTTGCCAGAGTTAGAGGTTCAACAGCAAGAGCAATGGTTTATCAAGCAAATCCGAGTGGCGTGTGATCTAGATTTACCTTTAATTGTACATGCACGTCGCTCAGCCGATGCAGTACTTAAATGTTTAAAACGTTTTCCTAGTGCTAAGGGTGTTATTCATAGTTTTGCAGGTAGTACCCAACAAGCAGAGTACTTTATTAAGCAAGGTTTTTATTTAGGGGTAGGTGGTACGATTACTTATGAGCGAGCACAACGTTTACGTACTGCTATTCAGACAATACCGCTTGAGTACTTAGTATTAGAAACAGATGCGCCGGATCAACCAGACAGTCAGTGGCGCGGTAAACGCAATGACTTAAGTCGCTTACCTATTATTGCACAGTGTTTAGCCGAGTTACGTCAAACCAGTCTTGCTACAATAGCCACTGTTACAACGGCAAATGCCAAGCGGCTTTTTAAATTGCCATAAAATCTAACTTTTATTATTGCTATTTTGAGTACTCCAAGACTATGAAAAAGTACTTTTATCCCCTGTTAATGGGGGTGTTAATTTTGTTTGGGGTGGTACTAACTATAACCCCTTGGATAGCAGATTATCTTATCCCTGCTAAAGAAACTAGCTATCGTCGTGCTCCTGCCCCAGAGGCTCAAGAGGCGTTAGCCAATTGGTTTAACGTGAAACCTGATCTGGTTAAATACTCAGAGGCTATCCAGTTTGTGTCGCCTAGCCGTAAATTGGCATGGTTTAAGTTTCAAATGACTCGTGAACCAGTAGAGCGCTTTGTGCGGTCATTACAATTACGTCAAGAAGATTTGACTGATAGTGTGATGCAACAACGTTTTATGACACCCAAGCCCCCTGTTGATTGGTGGAAGCCCCAAGAGCTTACTCGTCAATCTTACTTTACAGGTAAAACAGGCGAGCAAGTATTAAATCTCATTTATAACGCAGAGCTGCAACAGGGGTACTTACTCATTGACACCCCGATAGTGGCTAAAGCTCCCGACTAAAGTTGAGAGGCTTTATCTACAGGTAAAGGATTCCATAATCCTTTACCAATTTTGGCATCTTGTTCAGATTGAATAGATTGAAGAATTGAGGTTAGCTTCACGATATGCTGTTCTTGTTCTTGCAGCTTTTTCAAGTGATTTTCAGAGCGTTTACGGCTGTCTTCCAGCGCTTTCTTGGTTTCCAATAAGTAGCCATAGTCATTACTAGCATCTAATAGGCTCACTGCTTTAGCGCGATTTTCGTCTACTTGTTTGAGTTGCTGGCGTAGGCGATTATTCTCTTCGACTGCTATGTTATAGTGGTTACGTAAGTCAGCCAATTCCTGTTGTAACAGAGCCTCCTTAGCGCTACGTCTGACATTGCTAATCCACCAGCCTAAACCTACCCCAAAGAGTAATGCACTAATGATTAAAATAATGGCGGATACTGAGAGTGACATCATAGTTAGTTCGTGTCCTTTAAGACCGTCAAAGCAATACGTTGATTGGTGGCACGACCTAGACGTGTAGTATTAGTTGCAATGGGACGTGATGAACCATAGCCAACCGCCACTAATTGTTCGGGGTTAATGCCATTATTAATTAAGTAATTGACGACCGTTTGGGCACGAGCTTGGCTCATGGCTAAATTACCGAGTGCGGTACTGCTATTGTCGGTATGTGCTGAAATTTCTAGTTTGATATCAGAATACTTTTTGATTTCAATCACTAGTTTATTCAGTACAGCAAAACTATCAGAGGTTAAAGTGGCTTGAGCGTAATTAAAACGAATGGTGGTTAGATTAATTCTTTCCAAGGGATGTTCTTGGGAGGGAATATATAAACCATTTTCGTTTAATTCACTGGTGCTATTAAAGCCAACAGTGTGTACGGGTAAACTAGCTTGGATTTGCGTGGTAATATCACGTACGCCATCAATCGATTTTAATTGGGTTAAATGAGCCTGAAGATTTTTCTCATCATTAACTGGAATGAAAAGCACTCCATCACGCCCATTAAACTGTACTTGTACCTCTAAAAAGCCTAGTTGATCTAATGCTTGGCGAGTGCGTTGAATTAGATCTACCTCAATAGCGTTTTGTTTCCAAAGGATAGTGATCAATACTAAGCTAGCAATAAATCCTGAAGTGATTAAGGCCAATTTGAGCATTGGATAAGCTTGCCATTTGGAACTGTTCATGGTGATGTACTCCCTTTTACCAGTGGTGTGGTTTAATGGTGTTAAACCTTAAAAAATCCTCTGGTGCTATTGGTGTCGACTCCCTGTCTGCCAACCATCGACCTAAACGCTCGTAATAGCAATATGTTAAGTAGGTACGATGGCAGATGACTAGACTATCAAGGATATACGCTGGTAGCTTGCTGACCAAATGTGATCTAAACCAACCTATACCTCTTTTTAATTAACTGATAAAGGATAAAATTTCCCGTGCTTGTTGTTTTTGGGCTTCATCCCCTTCACGTAGTACTTCTTGTAGTAGCTCAGAAGCAGCTCTGGCATCACGTTTATCTAAGTAGGCACGTGCAATATTGAGTTTCAGATTACCTTCATTCAAGCCAGAAGCCAAACGACTATTCGGTAAAGATTCGGGCAGCGGTGTAGGTACAGGCTCTATTTTAGCCGTTTCGGTACTGGATGATGATACTGCAGTTTTTGAGGTATCAGTCGTGAGTTCTACTGGGCGACGTCTGACTAGCCAAAGCAGGGGAATTAATAATAAAGCTGCACCACCTGCCAAAAACCAAGGTAAATTGGAGCTTTGCTGTTGTTGCTGTAAATCTAAAGTGAGTTGGCTATTGAGTTCGCGAGCTTCTTGTAGGGCTTTAGTCAGCTCATCATTAGATGTTTGTTGATCTTGTAGCTGTGATTTTAACTCGGTTAGCGTTTTATCGCGTTCATCATTGAGTTTGCGAGCCTCTTTTAGTTGAAGCTGTAACACTTCATACTCATTTTTGGCTTTAGCAAGATCCGCATTTAGTTTATTGGTGAGCTCTTGAGCTGCGGCTACTTGTGAAGGTTCAGCTGGGGTACTAGCAACTTTTTGGCTGAGATCAGCAATCTTACGCTCTAGCTGCTGAATATTGGCATCGTAAGTTTGTTGCTCGTTTTCAAAGCGTTTAATCAGTACTTTGAGCTGAGCATTTTCATCTTCAAGGGTTTGTAATTGAGTGTTTAATGATTGCTTTTCGGTTTCTAAGAGACCAATACGAGTTTGTGCTTCGAGAGCTACCGTTTTAGGAGCTTCATCATCGAGCACCATCTCCTTACCAACGATGAGGCGATTGGGATTGTTAGCGACAAAAGCATTGGGATTATTAGCGTGCATCCTGCGCATAATCTCCAAGGGATTAGCCGCATCAGGATAGTGCTTATACACCAGACCACTTAACGTATCATTAGGCTGTACAATAATAGTTTTAGCTTCAGCAATGGTGCTGGTCATTAAACAAAGCAGTCCCACAGTGGTTAACAAGGGAGCAGATTGTTTGGTTTGCTTTATGGTTTCTAATTGCATCATTGTAACTACTATTTCACAGCCGTACGGTTTTAAAGTAACGTTATTTCACCGAACAATAGCGGCTAATCAGCGTTGAGTCGCCGCTAAGTACTTGATAGTTTATATCAAATGATTTTGGCAATGCTTTCAGCAGCACGACGAACATCGAGGAAAATTAACCCTAGACGCGCATTAGGTTTAGCTAATACAGTGACTACAGCATCTTTTCCAGCATGAGTCATTAGGATATAACCATGATCCCCCTTAATGAGTACTTGTTCTAATGCCCCGCGAGCTAATTCTTCTGAGGTACGATCGCCTAATGATAGCATAGCAGCACTCATTGCACCGACCCGATCCTCATCCATGCCACTAGGTAGCATAGAAGCAATCATAAGACCGTCGGTAGATAAGACCGCTGATGCTTCAATGTCAGCAGATGAACCGTTCAGATCGCTCAGGATCGAGCTAAGCATTTCGGATCGCATATTATTGTCTCCTTGCGATAATCATCATTTCTATGATGTCGATTTATAGTGATTCCAGCTTAGTAGTGCCATAGCGTAATTCTAGAGCCCAAACTAATTGCTTAAATAAGGGCTGATTAAATTGAGGAATCCCTCCTATAATTAGAGTGAACCGATTATTACCAATATAAACCGGCCAAAACCCTAATTCGCTGTTTCCTGTAGCGTCTACTAGACCCCATGCGCGTTGATTATAACGAAGATTGCCTTGTAATAATGCTTTATGTCGCGCATAGACTGCGGTTAAATTGGCACTTAATGCTGCTAATTCTTCGGCAGCTTCATGAGGAAATCCAGCACTTCCTAAGTATAATCCACGACTTTCTGCCAGTACGGCTTTACCTTCATCCGAAAGTGTTCGTAATAAATTGGGTAAAATCCGTTCTAATGATTCTTGTGGCGCTTGTTCAGGTTGTTCTAGTCCTATAATCAACCCTGCTTCTTGTAACCAATGAACAAACTCTAAGGCTCTTTGCCGTTTCATGCCACTTAGACGGCAAGCGACTTCAGTATTAAACAAAGGCGACTGAGTTTCTTGTAATAAACGATGTAAAAACGCACGCCCTGGTTCATCATGGTTATCTTGTACTGTGTAATAAACGCCGCCTGGTGTTACCCCCAAATATAAATTGTCACTTAATACATATTCACTCATCGATAGAGACCCCCGGATCCAGTGAGTAAAGTAGTGCTTGCACTAAGGTAGTAACATCGTTACGACTACGTGCATCTATTTCAAAAATAGGCGATTTTAGCCCTAATTGATCTAACCATTGACGATACTCAGCAAGCCCCGGTCGGCGTTGTAAGTCCATGCGAGTAACGCCAATTACCATCTGTTGCTGTTCAATAAACTCTCGAAACGCGTGAGTGTAAAATTTCATGTCCTGAAAGGGATCTTTACGCGTATTATCTAATAATAATATCAGACCGATACCACCTTTTATTAAAATATCCCACATGAAATCAAAGCGCTCCTGCCCCGGTGTGCCGTATAGATGGATTCGTTCATTACCTTCTAGAGTAATTAAACCATAGTCCATTGCCACGGTGGTTTGGGGTTTACGACTTTGAGTCATATCAGAGGCATAAGCGTCAGTGCTAACTGTACGAATGTCGCTAATAGCATTAATGGCGGTAGTTTTTCCGGAACCGACGGGGCCTGTGAAGATAATTTTTTTGTTAGTTACACTCATACAGTTACTTATTGCCTCCTCCGAGTAGACGCTTCAAGAGACGTGAGAATAGTCCACGATTTTTCTTGGGTTCGGTCGTTGGATTGGGTTTGGGAACAATTTGCATGCGTTCCAATAAGTTCAATAAGTAAGTTGCACTATGGAAGGCAAATGCATAGCGTTGTGGAATACCTAGTTGTTTAGCTATGTCAAACGGTGTAGCTGCTTGCTGAGTCCACATGGCAGATAAGCTCATAACGTGAGGAATAGATTCAAGACGTGTGAGATTAGGCCAATGCTTAAGCTGATAAAAATGACTAGGGTCAAGTCCTTGGAGTAAGCGACCGCCAGAGGTTAGTAAGCTAGCCGTCCATATACAAGCATCCAAATCGTAAAGATGATTAGGGTGCTGTTGAGTATAGACGTCTAATTGAGTTAACTCGGCTTCCGTTGGGGTGTGGACATGGATTTGATTGGGAGTAATGGGGGTTGTACATAAGTTAGCAAATTCAGCACCATGAATATCTAAAGTACTAAATGCATAATAAGGCTGGGGTAGTAAGAGAATATAATGTTGGTGAGTAATAAAAACCTGTAAGGCATGTCCGGTTTGTTTTGCTTGTTTTACGGCTTCAATGAATGTACCTAAGAGATAGTTATTACTATCGAAAATACGACCATCTCGCTGGATATTAGTAGGGGTAGTGTCTGGCAAAGTACCACATAATAAAGCCCAACGTTGTTGTCGTTTGACAGGATCATCATCACTGGGTGGCTCAGCCATTGATGTGATGGTGTCAGGGACTAATAACGGTTTAGGACTACGACTCATAATAGCAGTCGTAGGCTGAGGGGCGGTTGTATTAGTGAAGTTTGGAGTACTAAGAGTGGAGGGACTATCTGCTTTAAAAGGAGGTATTTCTGTATGAGTATCAGATAATGGTGGCTCTCGTCGTAATGCAAAAGGATTCGTATTATCTTCAGGCGTTTTAGGAGCTGGAGAGGACTTACTAGCAGAGCCAACATTAAGGGGTAAATCTGCTAAAGCCTGTCTAACTTTGGGTATTATGGGTTCTGGAGCTGTTTCTACTTTAGTTTCAATAACAACTGAAGAGTTAGGTTTATTGGATATTAAAGTAGTAGTTGGTATAGTTTTGGAAACGACTTCTACAGATTGAGGCAATATAGCCTGTATTTTTTTAGCGGCATCAAGCAGTGCTTTGGACGTGAGAGGTTTAGATACCCAAATGGTATTAGGTAACTGAACATCCCGAATAGATAGCACGATACAAGGTGTGGATTGTTTAATATTTAAATTTTCCCACTCTTCACGTGCGCCTGGATGGTCATAATCAATAATAAAAGCTTGAGCTTCTGGAACGGAAGTGATTCGAAATAAAGCCTTACCTGCTCCCGCAAAAAAGAACTCTAGTATTGCCCGATTGTGAGGGCTAATGGTTAGCAGGCTTACCTTTAAAACTTCATTCTGCATAGTTACCATAGCTCCCGTCATTAGCCTGTCTTACCATTGCTCGGCTTCCTGCCTTTTTTCAAACCATGATTGTGGCACATCTAATCCTGCTTGTTCTATAGCATTAAGCATTTGATTTACACGTGCTTTGTCACGGGTATACTGATAAATATTTAATAACTCATGATCCAGACGAGGATCGTGATTAGGACGCAAACATTCAGTCTCTAATAAAGACTGGGCGCGTTCTACTTGACCATACTCTAAGCAATCGTAAACCTCGTCTAGCACCGATGCATATTCTTGAACAGCAACAGTTTTTTGTAAGTTTAACAGGGCATGAGGTTTTACTCCGTGTCCTGCTACTAAGATAGAGCCTTCTTGCCACGCACAATCTTGGGCAGGATCTATCCCATTTTTCAGCCAGTTTTCGAAGTATTGGATATCGTTGTTACTTAGAAAAGGCTTTGCGAGTTCTAATAAGTCCTCACGTAAAGTGGTTCCAGCTGTGCCTAAGGCTAGGTATAAGTCTTGCAAAGTACCACAGAGCTTAGTATGCAAAACAGGTTGCAACGCTAATAAAACTCGTTGCGTATGTGCGCGTAAGTCTTGTGGATATCGACGAATATGATGCGTAAAATATCGCCAAGTATTGAGTGGATCATAACTCTCATCAAATTGTAGTGATTTAACCTCAGGCACGCGAAAGGCTAATGCCAATTGAGGCAAACGCTCTGATTTTTCACTGGTAAAAAAGTTTTCCAACATAAATTATGACAACTATAATGGCATTGCTTAGTCTAGTTTATAGCGCGAGAACTGGTTTTCAACAGAAGTTTTTTTAATTATTTGCAATAAAATTTATCGTAGAATTATTGGATATGTAGCGATGGTGTGACGTATCATAAACCCCAAGCGAGATTACACTATATACTGTTGTAAAAACAGGTGAGTGAGGGTACTAAATGTTATATTTAATTGGCCAAATAACTATCTTTTTAGTTATTGCTACATTAGGTGGCATGTTATTAGGTTGGTGGGGGCGTAGTTTGCGTGCCCCTAAACTACCACTTAATACCTTACCCCTAACACCCGACCCATTTGAGGCGCGCTCACGCTTAGAGCAATGTCATCGTGATAATGCTAATTTACGCCGTGACTTAAAAGATGCTGCAGACCACCTTACTAAAGTACAAGCTCAACTGGATGCGGTGAGTGGTGATACTGACCTAGTGGTACGTTTGCAAGCGGCTGAAGATCGTGTCAATGCATTACTACAAGACTTACAATGGCGTGATGATACAATAGCTGCTTTAGAGCGGGAACTTATACAACGAAGACCTTCTCATTAAGCATTTTTTTAGCACTTTGGAATAACTAGATCGATGTCAGACAATAATCCTTCCAATTCTTTAGGCGCATCCCAACTTGATACTGATATTAGCATCGTTGGCGACGTAGCGTTTCAGGGCAATTTATATTTACAAGGGCGTGTGAGTGGCAATATTGTCGCACCCATTGATTCCAATGCTTCATTGCATCTACAAGTGGGCAGTGAGGTAACGGGTGAGATTCGTGCGCCTACTATTATTATTGCAGGTAAAGTGGCGGGTGATATTTTTGCTTCGGTACGAGTTACCTTAACTGCCTCTGCTGAAGTGACGGGTAATGTGCATTATTCAGAAATCAAAGTGGAACAAGGTGCAACTATTAATGGCTCACTTATGTCATTAGGTAAGCCCGAAAGTTTTTAAAACTACTATTCGCTAGTAGGTAGCTTAAAAGATGCGTGACTTTAAGCTATAATGTAATACTATCTGCGCTAAGTTAGCTAAAGACTAAAATAACACTAGGATGTGTTGTGTGGTTTTTAACTAACTTAACAGGGCTTCGTGTTTTTTTATATCCATATTATTGCGGAGATCAATATGACTCAGTTACGTTTAGTATTAGCTGCTTTAGTTGCTGCTTTAGCTTTAACTGCTTGCGGTGGTAAAGATGAGAAAGCAACTACCACTACAACAACTACTACTCCAGCAGCTACTGCTCCAGCAGCTACTACTCCAGCAGCTACCGCTCCAGCAGCTACTACCACTACAACAACTGAACCTGCTAAACCACAATAATTCTATTATTGTTGCAACTTCAGTTTGCTTGAAAATAGGACGGAATTTTCCGTCCTATTTTATTTCTGGCATGATGACTCTTTAACTCAATCCTTTTGAGGTTAGCTATGACAGAGTCTTACTTTAAATATCACGTCTTCTTTTGTACCAACCAACGTGCTAATGGCGAGCAATCCTGTGCTCAATATAGTGCGAATCATCTACGCGACTATGCTAAACAAAAATGTAAATCTTTAGGTTTGAATGGTGTAGGGCAGGTACGTATTAATAATGCAGGCTGTTTAGATCGTTGTGAGCTTGGCCCTGTGATGGTGGTGTACCCAGAAGGGACTTGGTATAGCTATCTTGATGAAACCGATATTGACGAAATTGTGGAAAGTCATTTAAAAAATGACCAACCCGTTAAACGCTTAATGATAGATCACACTCCATGATGCAACGCTTAAAGTACTATGCTCAATTAGTACGCCTTGATCGTCCTATTGGGATTTACTTATTACTGTGGCCTACTTTTTGGGCATTATGGATTGCCTCAGAGGGGCGCCCCTCATTGAGTTTGGTAATTATCTTTGTATTGGGTGTAGTGCTAATGCGTTCGGCAGGGTGTGCGATTAATGATTATGCTGATCGTGATATTGACCCTCATGTCGAGCGTACTCGCAATCGTCCCTTAGCTGCGGGCAATATTTCTGCTAAAGAAGCACTCACAGTATGTCTAGTACTTTGTTTAACTGCTTTTGTATTAGTCCTGCAGCTTAATACTAAAACCATTATTTTGTCGTTAGGGGCAGTACTTTTAGCTTTGACCTATCCCTTTATGAAGCGGATTCATTCTTTACCCCAAGCGCATTTGGGGGCTGCTTTTGCGTGGGGGATTCCTATGGCATTTACGGCCATGACGAATGAGTGGCCACCTTTAGTGGCATGGGTACTCTTTGTGGCTTCTCTTTGTTGGACAGTGGCTTACGATACTATGTACGCCATGAGCGATCGTGAAGATGATTTAAAAATCGGGGTCAAGTCATCGGCTATATTTTTTGGTAAACATGACAAACTGATTATTGGAATACTACAAGTACTGACCCTAGTGCTCCTAGTCTGGGTAGGGCAGTTGGCACACTTAGGCGTACTTTATTATTTAGGTTTGATAATAGCCGCTGGATTTGCGCTCTATGAGCAGTACTTAATTAAAGATCGTGATCGAGTACTCTGTTTCAAAGCCTTTTTAAACAATAATGGCTTTGGGTTGGCAGTGTTTGTGGGCATATGTCTAGATTATCTGATTCGCTAAACCCTATAATTCTTTCTTTTTCCTAAATGGCTGTAGGGCGAAATGTCTAGACAATCCAGTTTTAATCGTGAAGAGCTTTTACAATGCGGTAACGGTCAAATGTTCGGCGAAGGTAATGCACAATTACCTATCCCTAATATGCTGATGATGGATCGTATCGTAGAAATTAATGACAATGGTGGTGTTCACGGTAAGGGGCATATCTTAGCCGAACTCGATATTCGTCCTGATTTATGGTTCTTTGACTGCCATTTCCCCGGTGACCCTGTGATGCCGGGTTGTTTAGGCTTAGATGCGATGTGGCAGATGGTGGGTTTCTATTTAGCATGGCTGGGTAGCCCTGGTCATGGTCGGGCTTTGGGTGTAGGCGAGGTTAAGTTCTTTGGTCAAGTACTTCCAACAGCTAAAAAAGTAACTTATAAAATCGATCTTAAACGTGTCATTACTCGTAAATTGGTCATGGGCATTGCCGATGGTAGTTTAGAAGTGGATGGTAAAGAAATTTACACGGCTAAAGACCTGCGTGTTGGCTTATTTACTTCTACAGAAAACTTCTAAGCCACGAGTGAACGTTTCAGGTTTTGATTAGCCTAATAGCGTAATGATATCCCGTATTAACACCGAGTACTTTAAGCAATAGGCGTAAAGTACTCGTATTTTATGAGCACAATAATAGGTGGATGAAATGATGAAACGTTGGCTAACGAGTGTATTGGTGGTATCTGTATTAGCGGTAGCAGCCCCTACCTATGCTGAAGAGGGTGCGAAGTATGATCGGATTGCTTTTACGGTTAATGCTGAGCGTGAGGTCGAAAACGATACTGCGATTGCAGTACTGTATGCGGCAGAAGAAGGACAAGAGAGTGCAGCACTTTCTACAAAAGTTAATACCGCTATCGCTTGGGGTCTAGCTGAGGCTAAAAAGGTCAATGGGGTTGAAGCACGTACTTTAAATTACACTACTTACCCCAGTTACGATGACAAAGGCAAAATTACCGGTTGGCAAGTACGGCAAAATATTCAGCTCAAAAGTACTGATATTAATGCCATGAGTACTTTGCTAGGTAAGTTACAAGAGCAATTGCGTATCGAGTCGGTGAATTATGCGGTTTCACCTAAAGTCCAAAAACAATTAGAAGATGAATTGATTGCCGAAGCCTTAGGGAACGTCAAACGCCGTGCAGCTCAGGTGCAAAGTAATATGGGGCGCTCTGAGTATCGAGTGGTCATGGTAAATATTCAATCCGGTCAGCAAAGTTTTGTTCCGCCTGCTCCTTCTTATGCGGCAATGCGTACAATGGCTGCCGATGCTGCTCCAGCGCCCGCACTAGAGGCTGGTAAACAGACCTTACGAGTTGATGTTTCAGCAGAAATCGAGTTATCCACAAAATAGTGATTGCGAGTAGTAGGGTGCTTTTGTTAAGATGCTGCCCTTTCGTAAACTCGACATACCATACATTGAGGAACTTCAACATGAAGCCCGGTATTCATCCAAATTATAGAGAAGTCGTATTCCAGGATCTGACTAGCGGCTTCACGTTCTTAACTCGCTCTACTGCAGATACCAGAGAAACTATTAATTACGAAGGTAAAGATTACCCGTTAATTAAAGTTGAGATTTCTAGTCAATCTCATCCTTTCTACACAGGCAAGCAAGCGATTGTTTCTACTGCAGGTCAAATCGACAAATTCAACCGTCGTTTCAAGCGCAGTTAATTTCACGACATTGCATTAAGCTAATGTAGTAAAAAAAGGCACTATCAACAGTGCCTTTTTTATTGTGTAGTTCTATACCTTTAGAGCTATTCATAGAGGATTACAACCTTTTATCGCAGTGATACACTCTCTGCTCTAACGCCTTCTAGACGCTTAGCCTTCAAACGTGATTGCAATGTGATGGTTACCTAATTAGCCTAAGGCTTATGCCTTTGGGGGTAATGGATATTTCTTATTGATAACCATCCATCTAAAGCCAGTACTTTTGCGTTATGCGCAAACAGGAGAGAGACATGATAAAAGATTTACGCCATGATGCTTTGCAGTATCATGCCGAACCCAAGCCCGGCAAAATCGCTCTACACATTAGCAAACCTACCGAAACCCAGCGCGACTTATCACTAGCGTATACTCCCGGCGTTGCCGAACCCGTTAAAGCCATCGCTGAAAATGCTGAAGATGCCTATCGTTACACTAGTAAAGGTAATTTGGTCGCGGTGATTAGTGATGGCTCAGCGATTTTAGGATTAGGTAATTTAGGCGCATTAGCTAGTAAACCGGTTATGGAAGGC
>JBDKGX010000006.1:0-58137 GCA_039797965.1 Pseudomonadota bacterium | reverse complement strand
CAATGATGTCCCTCAAAGCCGGGATGGCGGAATTGGTAGACGCAGTGGATTCAAAATCCACCGTTGGTGACAACGTGCGAGTTCGAGTCTCGCTCTCGGCATTTCCTCAAAAAGCCAAAGTAAGTTCAACTGATGACTAAAAACTTATAATGGTTAACTTCTATATTACAACTCCCAATAATTTTATAACTACAAGAAGCTGTAATTCGTAACATACATTTATCCTGATTCAGGACAGATTTAATATAGACTCTAATACCTCTTTAACTTGTTCATTACTCAAACTAACACCCTTATCACGCTTAATAATTTGTCTAATTTTTACAATCACATCCTCTGTCATAATAGAACTAACAATACTACTTTCACTCAAAGCATTTGCTTGTAAATATTCTTTTTCAATTAGGGTACGACGACTCATCCCATAGTGGGATATCAATACCAACGAGGCTGCATCTTGTTGAGTAATACCTGTACTCAAATCGACTGAAAAAACTAAACTACTTTCTACTTTGTTTTGCATAGCAATATGGTAGACTTGCCATTCTACTAGATTCGTCAATAACACCCATTCAATACCCGAGTACGCTCCATAAGAAGTGGCTTGAAATACCTGCTTTGACTTTAAAGGCATTCCCGCTTTTTTGACCTCAACTACTAAAACATCTACATCATTGACCGCCAAAACATAATCAGCCCAACGCCCTTGTATTTCTTGCTCTGCCTTCACCTCACTCATACCATAACCTAAAATTTCAATGAAAATTTTATCCAGTATCATCCTAGTATTACTTTCATTAATCTTTTTATCACGAGCATCATAAATAACAGGCAACATTTTTTTAAAGCCTGTTAGTACTTCACTAGTATGTTTTAGCAAAATTTGGTTAGGAGATGTACGGGTACGGCGTTTTAAACCAGAAAGCGCTTCGCCTTGAATTGAATTTTCTGCATTTACCTGATTGGATAGAGCCTCTAGATCCACATCGTAGAGATTGGCGATAGCGTCTAATCCTCTATTAAACCCCTGACCTACAGCCTTAAACTTCCACCTTCCATTATGGCGGTAAACACTCGCTGCCATTAATGACGCTTCATCATTATGTACAGGAATATCATAATTAATGATTTTTAAATCATTATTATCAAATACGCTGACGTTTAAACCACTAGCCATTTTTAAACATTGTTGGCGCTCAGTTGCTTTATCAACAGTTAGCACAAACATAATTTGAGTAACATCATTAGGAATTTTAGAAAGGAAGATATCAAAAAATTGCTTAGACGTATCTAGGGAAGGTTCTAAAGAAAGTTTGATACAACTATCTTTATCACAAAGTTGATTATAAAAAATAAAGTCAGCATTCGTTCTAATTTTGTTATTAGCTTGTAATAAGAATGCGCTTGCATCTAACTCTATGTTGTCTGTCGTACTCCAATTCAGTCCAACTTTTAATAAATCGCCAGCGTAGGATAATGTATCCAAGGCTATATTTTGACCTGTCTCAAGACTTACCATAGCTTCCTCCTGATAATATTTTGAACAAAATAGCAAAAAATATAATCAGGATACCAGTAGCTAAACTTAAAAGAATCATCTTCAAGTAGGTAAAATTTTACAAAAGACTGTTTTGGAAAAACAACTATAAAAAAAGGGTGAACACTCACCCCTTTTTTCAATTCAATTAGTACTTAAGTGTAAGTACTCAACCTACGCCCAACGCATACCGTGCCAACTGACCTTTAACCCAAGGCATTTGATTGACAAGGCTTAGTCCCTGATTACGTAGTACTTGCCACATCGATATTTTATTGCCAAACAATAAGCTAAACCCCTCCATGCTATGCAAGGTCAACGCATTATCCGCCTTACGTGCACGCTCATAACGTCGCAATGCTTTAAAGCTTGCCCAATGTTGAGCCTCTTTTAATAACTGCTCCGCCAACTCCGCCACATCTTTTAAACCCAAATTCACCCCTTGCCCTGCCAATGGATGAATCGTATGCGCCGCATCGCCTACCAACACCACACGCTCAGCGCAATACTGTGCTGCATGTCGCCCTTTTAAGGGGAAGGCTGCACGTTCACTCACTGTCAGTACTTGTCCCAAACGATAATCTAGCGCTTGCGCCAATTGTTGTTTAAAAGTACTTTCAGGTTGTAAAACATAAGCATCCGCCTGATCAGACGGCAAAGTCCATACAATCGAACAAAACTGTGGATCTGGTAATGGTAAAAAGGCTAGAGGGCCTGTGGGCATAAAACGTTGCCATGCCGTCCATTGATGCGGTAACTCCGTTTGCGCCACACACACCAAACCCTGTTGCGCGTAGTCATTGATGGCAATATCAATATTTGCCCACTCACATACGGCTGACTTTGCACCATCCGCCCCCACTAATAGCGCTGTCTCAAGTACTTGCCCTGTACTTAACTCAACATTTAAACCCTTATCGGTATAACTCGCATTTTTAAACGTTACAGGACTCAGTACTTTAACGGTGTCTAGCTCAGTCAAACGCTCTTGCAGCGCTAATTGAATGACGCGATTCTCAACAATATGCCCTAAATCCGGTTCACCTAAATCGGCTGCATCAAAACGAATCTCACCCGACCCCGTGCTATCCCATACCACCATGGACTCATAAGGTGCGGCACGTCGTTTCACAACACCGTCCCATGCCTTGATCTTACGTAGGATTTGCTCTGAGGCACGACTTAAAGCACTCACCCGTAGTTCATAAGGCGCATCGGTTGCTAATTCAGTCGCTAAGGCGCTTTCTAAAACGGCAACGCTTTTGCCTGCTTGTCCTAATAATGCGGCTAAAGTACCCCCTACCATGCCGCCCCCAACGATCACAACATCAAAGTACTCATTCATACTCGCAGCTCCGCCCCACGCGCTAGGCGTGCTTTACGTTGATTAATGCCCATACTTTGTTTAGTCACCCAACGCCGCAGGGGGGGTACTCGATCCATTACACTCAACCCTCCCGCACGTAAATGCCCCAATAGACCATGATCATTAGAAAACAACCGCACAAGGCTATCGGTATAAGTAATGGTTTGACGGTAATCCTGTTGGCGTGCATCTGAGTACTTCATTAATAAAGTACTAGCGCCTACATCGTCACCTTGAGCGACCGCTTCGGCTAGTAAATCTGCCAGTACTGCGACATCACGCAAGGATAGATTCAAACCTTGTCCAGCCACAGGGTGAATCGCATGAGAAGCATTGCCCAGAATAAGGGTGCGCTCAGCTATTTCAGAGGTGGTTTTAACCAGTACTAATGGATAGGCGGCACGCTTACCGACTTTAGTAAAGCGCCCTCGTCGATAGCCAAACGCTTCTTGTAATTGCGCTAAAAACTCTTCATCCGACCTACTCATGATGGTAGGGACTTCTGCATTAGGCTGTATCCAAACTAAAGAATAACGATTACCCGTAATCGGTAATAAGGCAATGGGCCCTTGGGCAGTAAAACGCTCATAAGCAATTTGATTAGGTAAGTACTCGGTAGAGACATTAGTAATAATCGCGGTTTGCTCGTAATCGTGTTGTGTCGTACGGATTCCTAATTGCTCACGAATCGGCGAACGGGCGCCATCGGCTACGACTAAAAGCTTAGTACTGAGGGTACGATTACTATCCCCTACTTGAATCACCACATCCACTTGTTCAGCATGGGGAAGTACTTGCGTTACGGTAGCAGGCATGAATAATTCAAAGTACTCAGGCTCAGGCAACGCATTATAAAGTACTCGCCCTAGTACTCGATTTTCGACTACGTAACCTAAAGCCGGAACCTTTTCTTCGGCTGCATGAATGCGGGTAGCACCAAAATGACCACGATCAGAAACGTGAATGTGCTGAATAGCTTCACTTCCCGCCTCAATCTCAGCCCAAACCTTCATGCCTTGGTAAATCAAACGCGAACCATGCGACAACGCTACCGTGCGGTCATCATAGCTTGGCTGCTGATTCGACTCCAAAGCAAAGGCTTCGATCAATCCGACCTTGAGGTTTAAGGGTTTGAGCGCCACCGCAAGGCTTGCTCCCACCATCCCTCCACCCACAATCAATACATCAAACATCACTTATCCTTTTGAAGCCATGAGGGCTTCAATATCGGCAATTTCCTTCACCACACCCGCTGTGAGTACTTCATGTCCGGTATCTGTTACCCGTACATCATCCTCAATGCGAATGCCAATATGCCACCATTTAGGGTCAATCCCCTCCTCGGCAGGAATATACAACCCCGGTTCTACCGTTAGCACCATACCTGCTTGTAAACGTCGCCATTCACCCTCCACTTTATAAGCTCCTACATCATGCACATCCAACCCTAACCAATGTCCGGTACGATGCATGTAAAACTTACGGTATAACCCATCAGCCAGTACTTTGTCCTTGGATTCGGTCAATAAACCTACTTCAAGCAAACCATCAACTAAGACATTAACGGCTGCTTGGTGAATATCATCCCACAATACCTCAGGGCGCACGGCATTGATGGCAGCATATTGAGCATTGAGTACTATTTGATATAACGCTTTTTGTTCAGGTGAAAACTTACCATTAATGGGAAACGTACGAGTAATATCACTGGCATAACACTGATACTCCGCTCCGGCATCAATTAAGAGTAACTCGCCCGCTTTGAGCACATCACGATTTTCAATATAGTGTAAAATACAACCATTTTTACCGCCGCCTACAATGGAGGTATACGCCGTTTCCATCCCATCGCGGCGAAACTCATAGGCAAAAACGGCTTCGACTTGGTACTCAGTCATATTAGGTTGGCACATACGCATGGCTTCGGTATGTGCTCGTGCTGAAGTATTGGCGGCATGACGCATCATCGCTAACTCAGCCTCCGACTTGATCAACCGCATTTCATGAATGATTTCATCCAGTACTTTAAACGTTTGCGGGGCTTTGACGCCTGCACGTACTTGGGCGCGGACACTGTTGAGCCATGTGAAAACCTGTTGATCAAATGTCCAATCCATGCCTAGGCGATAATACACTTGCGCTCTATTAGCCAATAGTTTGGGCATGATTTCAGCTAATTGACTAATCGGATAAGACTCATCGGCATCATATTGTGTTTTAGCGCCCTCAACACCCGCACGATAACCGGTCCATTGCTCAGCTGCGGGATCACGCTCACGGCAAAACAAGACATACTCACCCTCAGCACGATCAGGGATTAATACTGCCACCGCCTCCGGCTCATTAAATCCGGTTAAATAATAAAAATCGCTATCTTGACGAAATATATACTCCGCATCGTGATTACGGGTCTTTAAAGTACTCGAATGAATAATCGCAATACTGCCTGTACCGATTTGGGCGAGTACTTGTTGACGACGTTTTGCGTATTCGTTGCGGCTAATGGTTGGCGTGGCAGTCATGTTTATCCCTTTGTGTTGATATGATTATTAGTGGGTCTCAATGTAATGTTTTGGCGTCATTTTCCTGACGGGGTTGCCCTACTATAGGCTGAGTCTCCTCATTGAACAGTAAAACCCCTGTACTTAAAAAGGCTTTTAGCTCCTCAAAAGCCGCTTCGGACTCTTCTTCATCCGTCACATCCATCTCGCCAGATGAACTAATTTTAACCATATCTTCAAACCACTCTTTTGAGGCTGGCTTAAGATCGTTTAAAGTTTTTAAGCCGGACGCAGCTACACCAAAGGCGACACCTTGACACCATTGTTGCAGACAATACACCCGCTCATCTAAATCAAACTCATCAGGTGGCAGTAAAATATTAAAGGCTAAATCATTACTATTTAAGCTATTTTTAGCATGCTCAAAGAGTTGAGTTAGCATTTTTGCAGTTTCTTGAACATAAACATCTTGGGAATCCGCTCCCTTAGGAAGTACTTGTTTTAACCATGTTGCTAGACGTGTTTCACGATTAACCGCTAGCATGCCACAGGCCATCCCCTGTACTTCAGAGGCAGTATGATCACTATTAATACGTTCTAGCGCTTGCTCAAGTACTAAAAAATCAGGTAGCTTGTCACTCAAACCAGTACTCCTTGGATTCGAAAAGTGTATTATGTGCCGATTGGCGCTATTTCGCCTACTTTTACTCTATTATTGCTTGCTAAATGATGTTGTATGACCACATCCACCCAAAACCCTCTTTTAGCTAGTCGCTTTAGCGCCCTAGAAAAACAGCTTGAGCAACTCCACCACTTAATAGACAATTTAGTGAGTGAGAACGAAACGTTACGACAACGTGAAAAGCAACTATTGAAAGCTTGCCAACTGTTAGATCAAAAAAACAGTAAAGCGTGCACTCAAATTGAAGCCATTATTCAACAATTGAAGCAACAAATCCCTCCACCTCAATAAACCAATGATCTATGGATAACAACATTAACCCCGTCAAAGTACGCATACTAGACAAAGAGTACGTGATCGCTTGCCCCGAAGGACAACAAGCGGCTTTGACACAATCTGCTAAACGGGTAGATGGGGAAATGCGGCGTTTAAGAGACACGGGTAAGGTGATTGGAATTGAGCGGATTGCAGTCATCGTCGCACTGAATTTGGCGCACGAGTTATTGAATCTTCAGCAATCCACTGTTCTAAGTACCGATGATCAAGTACTTCAGGAGCATTTGCAAAAATTGCAAGATAAACTTGATTTGATACTTAACCAGACTCAAAGTAGCCTTATTTAACTTTCTGTATCGATAGATTTATACTCCTTCTACCAAAGTAACTATCCTTAAGTTATTGTTCATAAAAGTCTTTTTCTTGACAATCCATTAATACCTATACAATAATTATAAGATATATATAAAAATTATTTTTCAATAAAAATCCGTTCTCAACTAGAACTATAAGAACAATTAATCCGAAAAAATTAAGTAAGGTTAAACTGGGGGCTTGCATTATGACTACATCTCAAAACCCAAATAACTCATCTGTACCTAAAACCATCAGGCTTGGATTATGGGGCTTGCCTAATTCAGGTAAAACGGTATATATGACTATGCTTTATCACTATTTAAACTTATCTACTCAATGGCGGGTGCTAGTGGATGAGCAAACTTTAGATTTTGTAGATAGTCATCATGAGCAATTAATTGAAGAAGGTAGTTTTCTTCCGCGCACGTCTAGTAGTACTAATAAGCCACAGTACTTTTACAAGTTAATTAATAATCAAACCAATGAAAGTATTGAAATTACTTTTATTGATATTGCGGGTGATTTATTTCTAGAAAAAGATTTGGAAATTAATCGGCAAAACATTTACACCTACTTTAATAGTTGTCATGGCATTATCTTTTTTATCAGCCCCTTGCAAGCTGACTTAGAGCTTTTAAATGGTAAGTCTTATCTTAAAACCTTAAGTAACCTACTAAACAAAATGCAAATTCACTCAAACCACACGGATCGTCTTGAGCAATATGTAGCTTTTTGTATCACAAAAGTAGACCATACCGATTTTTATGAAACTCACCAACAAGCTAGCCCTGAAGAAGCTATTTTAAAAATACTAGGGCCTAATATTAATTTAAACTGGTTCAACAACTATTTTCATCTAAAAATAGATGAGAAAAAAAACAAGATTAGTGATATCCCTAATAAACACAATCGATGCAAATTTTTCTATATATCACCTTTTGGGGTATATAAAGATAAAAATGGCGCGATTAAATCACCTGTTGAGCCTATTAAAGAAAAGCTGCTGGAAAGCAACAGACCTATTAAAAAGCGCTATACTAACTATAGTCAGATCAGTAACAATATTGTTTATATAAATAATACCAACGCCGTGGCTATAGAAAACATTCATCAAAATGAAGCTTTGCCTATTAGTAAAAGCGAAGTCATGCTTAACTATAAAGAAGCTAAAGCAAACCCTCAAAAAGGTGTAGAGCAAGCTAATATAGGTTATAAAATAAATACGCAAGTTGCTTTTAACCCTATTAATGTTCTTTCTCCAATAGAGTGGATAATTAATGGCATTAAAGAGTACTCACCTAATATTAATACTACCAGTACCAATCAACCCTCTATTTAGAGCTGTATCCTTCTAATGGGTATCATTATGACTACAGAAGCTGCTTTAGCTCAAAATGTTTCATTTTGGCGCTGTACAGGCAAAAAAGATAATCCACACTTAGAAGAAAGTGTAACTTCAGAACATTGTCCCAGATGTGGCAAAGCTAAGCCTAATTTTCTTAAATCTATAGCACCAACGACATCTAATAATAAAAACAAAATTCTCACTCCAATAAAAAATATAAAACTGTTTATTGCTCTCATTTTGCTTAATTTTATTAGTGGTTTTACCACCATTTATGGAGCTATACAAATCCTGCCTTTTTTTCCAGCTATTTTAGCAGGCGGCACTATACAGTTTTTACTATTCTTTTTAGTTTACTCTAAAAGCACTCTAGCTGATCAAAAAATCTTAAAATGGTCGATTATTGCCATTTTGATATTTCTTAGTACTTATACTAGCTTTTTCTCGTATTATCATGTGCTCACTAAAAAGGATACTGAAGATAAAGGCTATACTAGAGCAATTTCATCCCACCAACGTCTTATAGCTAATGTTTATACTCCGCTAAAAAATAAAATTAATAGTTTAAATAGTGAAATTCAACAAACTAATATTTCTATACAAGATGAGAAAAACGGCAAACGCAGCTCTGCTAAGGGAGAAGGCCCTGTTTACAAGCATCTGGTCAGTAAAAAAGAAAGCCTAAATAAACGCCTAATTGAGATTAAGCTATTATTAGAAAGCTTAGAAAAGTCATTTGAATATGATCTAATAGGTAAAACCTCAGCAGAGATATTTCAATCTGACTTAAAAGCTTTATCGCAAGTTAATAAAAACTGCTTAACATTAGAACCCAACTATGTTTGTTTATCTGATGAGTACTTAGCAATTTTAGATCCTAATCATCAGTTACATCAAAAATTTATTGACTCGTATTTTGATAAAGATTTAAGAATTGGTTTATTAGCTCCTATTCTTAAAATACGCTTATTAGAAGACGGGGCGTTAGGTTCCGCTTTTTTAGCGTTGATGATGGATGGTGCTATTATTTTATTAGGTTTAGGGGTAGAACCTAAACGCAAACCCCGTAAACTCAGCCTACACTTGCACTCATCACCTAATCAATTTTTCAATGAACTATTGGGTCTGATTGATGAAAATCTTCTAATTGATTTAGACGAAATAGATAATATTAAAAATAAAGAGGAATACAATAATCTATTGCAAAATTTACAGGTCGATACCTATTGGGTAACAAAGCGTGATAAGTATCAATGGCAAATTAATGACTCTACTAGTATGCAAGCATTGGTACATTGGCTGGTAGATGAGAGAGAGAAATATAAAGCTAATGATATAACTACAGAGTCACAATATAATAAAAATGCTAAGGTAGTCGCCCAACTAGAAATTTTTCTACCTAGAGCTTATCAATAGTTAGGTTATATATTGTATTATCTAAACCAGTGCAACTCTCATAGTCATTATACTGTAGTGACAATTGAGCATTGAGCTGGTTATTTTGAGCTTTATACCCTTGCCAGAAATAATTACGTAATTGTGCAATGCTAATTAGCTTAGGATCTTTTAATAAAAAAAATCGAGTAGGGGTGTCATTAGTCTTACCCACCAAGTTAAAAATAAATAACTCTGTTATTAAATGCTCAATATCAACAATGGAAGATTTCAACTCCGCACTCAATTCATACTGGGTGGGTGGTAGCGCACCATTTAAAAAGCGCTTAGTAATATTTACCAAAATAGCTAATGCTAATATCAGTTTACTCTGTGGACTAAGAGGGGCTGGATCAATAGTTTCAGCTACTGCATCGGGAAATTGTAGGTAATACGCTAAGCGTGATCCTAGTAAAATGATCAACCACCCCATATACATCCACAAAACCAGTAAAAATAAACTAGCAAAAATAGAATAAATAGCAGTTTGCTGCCCTGAACTCACAACAAATGAGGCAAAAATCCAACCTGCACCCTGCCACAATAAAGCTGCTAGCATTGCCCCGCCTAAAGCGGGTCGCCACTGTACTTTAGTATTAGGAATTAGCAGATACATTAAAGTAAAAGTACTGGTCAGTAGTAAGGTGGGTAGCAGTATTCCTGCGCGGTTAATGAGTTGTGCTAAATACTCTAACTCCATAAGTTTTTGCATAAGAGAAGTTTGCTGCAACGAACTGACGAACCCTAACAGGGAAAAAACAATAATCGGGCTTATTAATACCACGCTGAGGTAGTCACGAAATTGATTGAGTAACGATCTGCTTTCTTGAACATGCCATACATAATTAAAAGCTTCTTCGACTTGGCGTAATAAAGAGATGACGGTATACATTAAGATAGTAAGCCCTGCGAACCCCAGTACCCCCACTTTCACATTGTCTACAAACCCTAGTACTTGAGTACTTAGCTCCTGGGCTTTACTCCCTAAAGGTGCAAGAAACTCTAATAGCAGAGGCTCTAGTTCATTGTGAACGCCAAAACCTTTTAAAGCCGAAAAGCCTAACGCTAATAAGGGAACAAACGATAGAAGCGTTGTATAGACCAAACTGGTAGCTCGTAGCGTAATTTCGCCACGATACATATCGTGAAATAAGGCAATGGCGATTTGTTTTATATGCTGAAATTGACGCTGAATACTTGACAATACAGATATTGGTTTACTCATCGAGTTTTACTTTTCATCCTTGAGGGAATGGTTTAGTATGCTGAGTAAGGGTGCTTTCTGGAGTACTCGTACTGAGGTGGGTAAAATCCTTGAGCCTAATACTCTACCCCGGGAATTAGCTTGTAGGTTTGGTGTGCATGACCGTACGTCGGTAAGCCTAATAAATCTACACTAATACCCACTTGAACCTTTGGTTCAAGGTCGCTAGCCTCATACGATACTCTGGTAGCACCCATTTTTATTTGGGTGCTATACAGCTCGGATAGTCACACAATAATTGGGCAGCACATTGATTACACTGCACCTTCTTCGCAGTGTCTAATATTAAATTTAATAACCCGTCCGCTGCTCCCAAGTAATTAGCCATTCTAATTGCTATTTCAGGATGCTCTAAACGCTTTTGATGCACCAAACTGGGCACATCTTGACTGACATGTCTACCTGCCGATAAAAAATAAGGCATTACTAAAATATCAGTAGCCCCTAGATCAATACATTGCTGAATACCATCAGGAATAGAAGGCTCTGCCAATTCTAAAAAAGCACAACTTACTACAGTAAACGTATTAGATTCAGATTGAAGGCGTTTAGCCAATTGGCGAACTTCATCGTTCGATTCCGCTTTACGACTACCATGCGCCACAATAATCAAGCATTTCATGGTGCACTCCTATAGGGCTAGAATTAGGATTGACACGCGCGAGGAATTTTTTTCACATCAGAACTAGCATCAATCGCTTTACTCCAAGCAGGTACTGGAGTATTGCTACCAAACGGTTCATCATAATCCAGCCAATAAACCTCACGCGCCGCTTTTTGTTCAGTATATTGTGCATCATAACCTAAATAACGAATGTACTCAGCATGACGTTTGGCTAGCGTTAAATTAGTAAAAAACCCTAATGAAATCGCATTTTTATAAAGTCCCTCACTAATAATTAGCGCGTCTTTTACATCAAACTTTCGCATATCATCCACGACTTTTTGAGCACTTTCAGCACTCGTAAAAGCAGGGATATACACTAGAAAATTTAAGGTTTCCATACTCCGAATGGCTCGTGTTTTTACAGCTAAGCCATAATTATTAATTTTTTCTTGTACTAATAGGGCTGCTTGCTGGCTGTAATAAGGACCAATAGTAAAACAACTACTTTGCGAAGGTGCGAGCTGGCTACTATAAATAGGTTCGCCAGGTACTTTGTCGACACGTACTAACTCAGGAACATTAGGAATAGTCAGGGGAATTTCAGGATTTTTTTGAGCAGGCTCTAATACTAAATTCCATACCAATAACGATAGGTTTAATATCAGCAACAAAACGGCGGCGTAGCTCATAACGACTCCGTAATGACTTGCAATCCCTGCATAATAAGTTGTGGCTCGTAACAGTACTGGGTACTTAAATACTGTTGCAATAATAGCGCATCTCCTCCAGTAAGAATCCTTTTTACTGGGGCATTTAATGCTTGCTCCATTCTAGTGCTAATACCCTCTAAGGCTCCTACCAGCCCTAATACCGCACCACTCCCAATACCCTGAATAGTATCCTTTGCAAATAGCTCAATATGATCCAGCGACTGTGCCAAATGAGTCGCTTTAGCGCGTTGAATTAAAGCCTGACCACTAGTACGTATTCCGGGTAAAATTAGCCCACCTTGATGTTGACCTGATGGCAGGATGGCATCAATCGTAACACCCGTCCCACAATCCATCACAATACAAGTCTCAGTTGGGTAAAGATGATGGGCTGCTACCAAAGCCACAAAGCGATCAGCACCTAAACGTTCGGGTTGATGATAAGCGACTTTTATACCATAGCCTAACGATTGGCTTTTGACGCAATACAGCGGTAGATCAATTGTCTGAATTAAGCGTCTTAAAGATTCCTCAAACGCTGAACCTAAGACATGTACTGCAACAACGCGTTGTAGGGAAGAACATCCCGCTAATAATTCACTCAATGCAGATAAGCCCAACGGATTATCTCCCTCAGGAATATAATCCAGAGCTTTTACAGGCGAGAGTACTTTATCAGTACCTAACACAGCCCATTTAAGTCGAGTATTGCCTGCATCAAGTAGGAGCGTGGTCACATGCGCACCGAAACATCAGCTGAAGAAAAAGGATGGATAGAGCCTTGATTATCCAGTACTAATAAACGTCCCTGACTATCAAGCCCACATGCAATGCCGTGCAGTGTATGAGTACTTGCCTGCACAACCACTGAACACTGACTGAGCATATCCCAGCGTTGCCACGCATATAACAAGGTATCAACATCCAAGCGCTCAAAACGTGCTAAGTACTGACTAAGCTCTCGAACTAACTCTGTCGCAATCTTATTGCGATCCAATACTTTGCCTGTAATCGTTTTTAAACTACACCACGGCTGATCGATTTGCTCATTAGGATTGATATCCATATTAATATTCAGACCGACCCCAATCACTACTTGCTCAAGACGATTGGTAGTTTGCAGTAAAATCCCACCAAACTTTTTACCTTGATAATATAAATCATTAGGCCATTTGACTTGATGCCCCTGAATACCTAGGCGTTGTAATACCTCAGCAATCACCACCGCTACCATCAAACTCAACCATGAATAATGTATAGGCACTGTTTGGAAATGCCACCGGAGTGACAAGTACAGATTGACACCCTGAGGAGATTGCCAATCCCGCCCACGCCTCCCTCGCCCAGCCGTTTGAGTATCAGCGATACAAACGGCTCCGTGACTATTCACTTCCTCTAATAACCAACGATTAGTAGAGTCAACTTGAGGCAGTACTATCAAAGGATAGGGGTAATCCTTTAAGACAGTAGTGAGGTAATTTAAATCATTAACCGAACTAGGCTGGCTCATCACGGCTTAACATCAATGTAAAGTAAAGAAGTTTATCAGTACTGAAGCACCGTCATTGATGGTGCTTCAGTACTAACACCAAAAAGTTATGCACCAGCAGGCAAATCCGGTAAGTCAGTTTCGACATAGAGATTTTGTGCTCGATGGCGCATCAGATGATCCATCAGCGTCAGTGCCAACATAGCCTCACAAATAGGTGTGGCACGAATCCCGACACAAGGGTCGTGACGACCTGTGGTAATGATCTCCACTGGCTCGTTTTGCATATTAATAGTTTTGCCGGGGATGCGGATGCTAGAGGTAGGCTTAAAGGCAACGTTCACCACAATATCCTGCCCCGTAGAAATGCCCCCTAAAATGCCTCCTGCATGGTTGCTCAAAAAGCCTTCGGGTGACATTTCATCACGATGCTCAGTCCCTTTTTGCATCACAGCATGAAAACCTGCCCCAATTTCCACGCCTTTTGCAGCATTAATGCTCATCATCGCGTGGGCAATATCCGCGTCTAAACGGTCAAAAACAGGCTCTCCCCAACCAGGTGGAACGTTCTGCGCCACAATAGTTAACATGGCACCCACCGAGTTACCCTCTTTGCGGATTTCATCCATGTACTGCTCCATCGCTGGAACGGCTTTAGCACTGGGACTAAAGAAAGGATTACGATTCGTTTCTTCCCAATCAAAATCCTCAAAATCAATAGCGATTTTACCCAATTGTGATAAATAGCCATGTACTTCAATGCCATACATTTCGGATAAGTACTTTTTGGCAATACCACCGGCGGCTACACGAACAGCCGTTTCACGAGCGGAGGAGCGCCCCCCTCCACGATAGTCACGAATGCCATATTTTTTGTAATAGGTGTAGTCTGCGTGTCCAGGGCGAAATTTATCCATAATGTCGCTGTAATCTTTAGAGCGTTGATCTTCATTATTAATGATCAATGCAATAGGAGTACCCGTGGTAACACCTTTAAAAAGTCCCGACATGATTTGGACTTGGTCACCTTCGCGACGTTGAGTGGTATGACGACTTTGTCCGGGTTTACGGCGATCCAAGTCGCGTTGTAAATCTTCCTCAGACAAGGCTAAGCCTGGGGGGCAACCGTCCACAATACAACCAATTGCAGGGCCATGACTTTCACCAAAGGAGGTCACAGTGAATAATTTTCCAAAGGTATTTCCAGACATACTCGTTTCGTCATACAACTGTAAATTAAGAATTATAACCTCAGTACTGAAGTACTTAAGTCACTAGATCGCCTACCCACTTTAATCAATTAAAGTATGAAGGGTGAAAGACTTTAACCTAACCAGCTACCTAGAGTCACGATTTTAGCGTAATTCCAGACTATTAACTTGCACGATCTTTCTCCAAAGTTAAATTGCAGCCGTGAGCAACATTTGCCACTATAGGCGCCGAGTATCGCCATTGAATAAGCGATACCACTATTACTAATGACAAGGAGCCAAATGAGTATGTTAAAAAAAATGATTCTCCCGTTTACTTTAGCCTGCGCTTTAATGGGACTTACTACTGCTGCACACAGTGCTGATGAATCACCTGCTGAAATGGCGAAAGAATATCGTCAAGGCGCTTTCCAAATTACTAAATACCACTTTAGCCAAATGGGTGCAGTGGTCAAAGGTAATAAAGAATTCAATGCTGAAGAGTTCAAGAAAAACGCTGAAGTTGTTGCCATGATGAGCCACATTGTAGGCAATGGCTTTGGTGAAGGTAGCACCGCTGATGATAGTGATGCTAAACCCAATATTTGGACTGATGCCGAAGGTTTTAAATCAAAATTACAAGCCTTCCAAACAGAAGCTGATGCTTTAGTTAAAGCCTCTGAGGCTGGAAAATTAGATGACGTAAAACCACAATTTGGTAAAGTAGCTGAAACTTGCAAAGCTTGCCACAAAGAATATCGTGCTGATTAATTAGTACTAGTGGCTATTCCCTTCAAGTACTTGAGGGGAATAGATCACCACTACACCTTAGCTTAATAATAATAGTATGACTCGAACGATTCCGTAGCACACTACCATTAAGCCTAAACCCAAAGCAGTACTTTTAAAAACCAATGCGGGTTTAGACTGATCAGCCGGCCAATCAGCATTTCCTAATACCATCGCCTTAATAAGATTAGTTTTTTTATAAAAACGATAGAAAAATACTGCCGCCACATGTATTAACACTACCAAAAACAACACATTGAAAATCAAATGATGTAGTTTAGTAAAGGTTTCAGCCGTACTTTCACTCACCCAATGCATTAAAGGCCCTTCCACCAAAATATCATCCGTAGCGAATAGCCCTGTAATGCCTTGAACTAAGAGTAGTGCCAGCAGTACGACAACTACCCATCCTCCTAATGCATTGTGCCCTGCATGATAGGCACTCGTCCGTTTGGGTAATTCTCTTAGGTGATAAGTAACTTCTCTCGGAGATTTTAAAAATTGGCTGAATTGGGCGGTATCACTACCGATGATCCCCCAAATAATTCTAAACAATACTAAGGCAATGACAGCCACTCCAATTATTAAGTGCCAGTCCATAACATTGCCGCCACTCTCACCCGACCACCATAAGAAGGCTATGGCTGCCACTATCAGCCAGTGGAATACACGAATGGGAACATCCCAAATCTTTACTGAAGTACTTGAGGATTTATTCGAATTAGTCATTATTTTAGACCCAGTACATCCTGCATATCATACAAACCACTGGGTTGAGTACTCAACCAAGCGGCTGCCCGTGCTGCACCTTTAGCAAAGTTGCTGCGACTAGAAGCTTTATGAGTGATTTCAACGCGCTCACCCTCATCAATGAACATCACCGTGTGCTCACCGACAATATCGCCGCCCCGCACGGTCGCAAAGCCAATCGTTTTACGATCACGTTCGCCTGTAATGCCCTCTCGACCATAAACAGCACACTCTTCGAGATCACGACCTAAGGAATTTGCTACTACCTCACCCATACGCAAGGCAGTACCTGAAGGAGCATCTACCTTATGGCGATGATGTGCTTCAACAATTTCGATATCAACCTCATCGCCCAGTACTTTGGCTGCCATTTCTAAGAGTTTAAAGGTCAAATTCACCCCAACACTCATATTCGGTGCGAACATAATAGCGACTTGTTGCGCAGCCTCAGCTATTTTAGCCTTGCCTGTTGCATCGAAACCCGTAGTACCAATGACTATTTTTTTATTATGCTCAATGCACCATTGTAAATGTTCTAAAGTAGGCTCTGGACGGGTGAAATCAATTAACACATCAAAATCTTGCTCAGCCTGATCTAAAGAAGCTACTAAGGTCACTCCTTTTTTACCCACTCCTGCTAACTCACCTGCATCAACTCCCAACAAAGGATGATGAGCATGTTCGGTCGCTACGGTCACTTCTAAACTTTCATATTGAGAGCAAATAGCGATCAGATTACGCCCCATGCGTCCGGCAGCGCCTACAATGGCAATACGTGTCATAGTCAATATCCTGTTCAGTGCAAAAAATTAGTCAACTTTCTTCTCAGGCTTTTTACCTGATTTTTCATTATCAAACCAATCTTTCACATCATCAAAAAAGGTCTTAGCCTTATCTACCCAGCTATGCTCTTGGGGACTATGACGTTGCCCCCCCTCTTCCATGGTCACAGCCAGCTCGTCTAATAGCTCACGTTGACGTTTAGTAAGGTTAACGGGGGTCTCTACCACTACAGTACAAATTAAATCCCCCATAGACGCACTACGCACCGATTTAACCCCTTTGCCTCGTAACCGGAATTTTTTTCCCGTTTGCGTTTCAGGAGGAATCTTAAGATTAACCGTCCCTTCAAGAGTAGGAACATCTAACTCCCCCCCTAAAGCGGCGGTGGTAAAGCGAATCGGTACTTCACAGAATAAGTTATCCTGCTCGCGGGTAAATAACTCATGGGGCTTAATAAAGATTTGTACATACAAATCTCCCGCGGGTCCGCCATTCATACCTGACTCACCCTCAGCACTGAGGCGGATGCGGTCACCTGTATCAACACCCATCGGGATTTTAACGGAAAGGGTTTTTTGTGTTTCCACACGACCCTGCCCATGACAATCAGGACAAGGCTCTGGAATAATTTTCCCTGTACCACGACAGTGTGGACAGGTTTGTTGCACAGAGAAGAAACCCTGTTGCATACGAATCTGACCTTGCCCATGACAGGTGGGACAAGTTTGTGGATGAGTACCTTTTTTAGCACCCGTACCATTACAGGAGTCACAGTTTTGTAAACTCGGAATCCGAATATCTACCGATGTGCCAAACACCGCTTCCTCAAGAGAAAGCTCTAAATTGTATTGAAGGTCACTGCCTCGATAGGCACGATTACCACTACGTCTGCCCCCTCCAAAAATATCGCCAAACATATCATCAAAAATGTCACCAAAGCCGCTGCCATTACGACCACCTCCCATACCTCCTGCTGAAGGATCAACCCCCGCATGACCATATTGATCGTAAGCAGCACGTTTATTAGGGTCAGACAGGATTTCGTAAGCTTCTTTACATTCCTTAAATTTGGCTTCTGCTTCACTATCATCCGGATTGCGATCAGGATGATATTTCATAGCCAAACGCCGATAGGTAATTTTTAACTCAGAGTCGCTGATATTTTTGGCAACGCCTAATACTTCGTAGTAATCCCGCTTGGACATATTTCTTTCCGCTCAATATAAAAGCAGGCGCAGTAGTGACTAAACTACTGCACCTGTTTAAGAAGTACTTACATTAGACTAACAGTCCGTACTTAAATTAGTTACTTTTTAACTTCTTCAAACTCAGCATCGACTACATCGTCATCACCACCACGATTATTACCTTGGTTAGATGAACCGCCTGCAGTGCCTTGGGCTTCAGCACCAGCCCCTTGACCGGCCATTTTCTGCATCAACTTACCTGAAGCTTCAGCAACAGCATCCGTTTTAGCAGTAATCACATCTTTGTTATCGCCTTTTAGAGCCGTTCTCAAATCACCTAATTTTGACTCAATCTCAGCACGATCAGCAGGAGATACCTTATCCCCATAATCTTTTAGTGATTTCTCAGTCGCGTGGATGATGCCATCCGCTTGGTTGCGAGCATCGACTAATTCACGTTGCTTTTTGTCTTCCTCAGCATGAGCCTCAGCATCTTTTACCATGCGTTGGATTTCATCATCAGATAAACCAGAAGACGCTTTAATCACAATATTTTGTTGTTTGCCAGTCGCTTTGTCTTTGGCTGTAACGTTTAAAATACCGTTAGCATCAATATCAAACATTACTTCAATTTGTGGCATACCACGGGGTGCCGGTGGAATGTCTTGCAGATCAAAACGACCCAGTGACTTATTGTCACGTGCCATTTGGCGCTCACCTTGGAGTACGTGAACAGTAACCGCTGTTTGATTGTCATCTGCTGTTGAAAACACTTGATTCGCTTTGGTGGGAATCGTAGTGTTTTTCTCAATTAGCTTAGTCATCACACCACCAAGAGTTTCAATCCCTAATGATAATGGGGTAACGTCTAATAACAGTACGTCTTTAACTGTACCACCTAGTACTCCACCTTGAATGGCTGCACCCACCGCAACCGCTTCATCAGGATTCACATCTTTACGGGGCTCTTTACCAAAGAAACTTTTAACAGCTTCTTGTACTTTTGGCATACGAGTTTGACCACCGACTAAGATAACATCTTGAATTTCTGCAAGGCTTAAACCTGCATCTTTTACTGCCACTTTACAAGGTTCAATGGTACGTTGAATCAGATCATCCACTAATGACTCTAGCTTAGCGCGAGTGATCTTAATATTCATGTGTTTAGGTCCCGAGGCATCTGCGGTAATATAGGGCAGATTCACATCGGTTTGCTGAGCACTGGACAGTTCGATTTTGGCTTTTTCTGCAGCATCTTTCAGACGTTGCATGGCTAATGGATCACCTTTTAAATCCACACCAGACGATTTACGGAATTCATCTACTAAATAATCCATTAAGCGATTATCAAAGTCTTCACCACCTAGGAAGGTATCACCATTAGTAGAAAGTACTTCGAATTGTTTTTCGCCATCAACATCAACAATTTCAATAATAGAAACGTCGAAAGTACCACCACCTAAATCGTATACAGCGATTTTACGATCGCCAGTTACTTTATCTAGACCATAAGCCAGTGCAGCGGCTGTTGGTTCGTTGATAATACGTTTAACTTCTAAACCAGCAATACGACCCGCATCTTTAGTGGCTTGACGTTGAGAGTCATTGAAATACGCAGGTACTGTAATAACCGCTTCGGTGACGGGTTCACCTAAATAATCTTCTGCGGTTTTCTTCATTTTCATTAATACACGCGCAGAAACTTCAGGGGGTGCCATACGCTTGCCATTGGCTTCAACCCAAGCATCACCATTGTCAGCTTTAACGATTTTATAAGGCACTAAATTAATATCTTTTTGTACCGCATCTTCATTAAAACGACGACCGATTAAACGTTTAACCGCATATAGCGTATTTTGTGGGTTAGTGACGGCTTGACGTTTGGCAGTTTGACCTACCAGTACTTCTTCACCGGTAAACGCTACAATTGATGGCGTGGTACGATCACCTTCAGAGTTCTCAATAACACGTGGCTGACCGCCTTCCATAACTGCGACACAAGAATTGGTAGTACCTAAGTCAATCCCAATAATTTTACCCATCTATAAATCTCCAAATCTCTGAATATTGTTAAAGCTGTCTATAGTTAGCTTGTCTTACTTGGCTCTAAGTTAAGGGCAGTTTTTCCCTTTTCAAGAGCATTTTTTTATTTTTTACAAACTTGAACCATCGCAGGACGAACTACTCGACCATTTAAGCTATAGCCCTTTTGAAACACGTTTACTACAGTGTCACTACTATGATTGGGGCTATTAATAGTACTAACAGCTTGATGCAGTTCTGGGTTAAAAGGTTGACCTTGTGGATCAATAGCCTCTACTTTAAACCGCCCTAAAGTGTCTTCAAATTGCTTTAAAGTGAGTTGCATACCTTCACGAATACTGTTGATATCGCCTTCGGCTTGCATACCACGCTCTAAGCTATCTAAAACTGGTAGCAGAGCTTCCACAAAACGCTGTACTGCAAATTTGTGGGCATCCTCCACTTGCTTATCATTACGACGGCGCTGATTTTCCATATCCGCTTGTGTCCGTAATACAGTGTCTTGTAAAACAGCAACCTGTGCATTAGCTTGTTCTAATTGTTTTTGTAAAGCAGCTACATCAATTGCATTATTTGGCTCAACAGCATCTGTTTCAATATCTTCAGCAGTCGTTTGATTGACCTGTACTTTGACTGTACCGTCAGCTCCTTCAAACTGGGCAGTTTTCAAGATATCTTCTGGAGTACTTTTTGTTTCGTTGCTTTGAGTCATGAGTCCTTCTCCATCTCACACTGATGTGGTTGATTATTTATTTAACGACGTCTGCAATATAGTGGCTTAGTAAATGAATTCAAGCCCAATTAAACTAATGATGAGTCATTAAAGGTTGAAAGCTATTTAAAAAGGTTAAGTAGTAGCAAAAACTTTACTCAAAGTAATAAGTATTAGTTATTTTATATAAAAACCATTGAATGAAAATTGCGCTCTCAATTCAGGTTTGATTAAGTAGTGATTGCTAAAATGAACACAACTTCAGCAGGAACTGCGAATAAATTGGGGTTTGTGGTAGTAGTTCTGTCGTCATGAAAGTCTTGAATATAACAATAAACTTCATGCCATTCTGACACTCAATGGCTTAGAGGATTCAGAATGACGCACGCTGGGGTTAACACTCTAAACCGCCCAACTTACCGGCCATTCATTGGGGAGCTGGCTGTTGGGAAAACGGTTGAGAGAGACAGGGTTGGTATTAATAACTATCTGGGAAATGTTATTAAAATCAATTCTACACATATGGGGCGACAAACAGGGGGTTCAATCCATATTGTGTCCAGATCCGCACGGATTTGGTGTTCTTGAGTCACTTTCGCAAAGCACGCGGACTTTCGAGTCCGCGCTTTTTTTATTATCTGCCTATCTTTTTACCATAATTCAACCCTTAGGTCAAAGAGTCCTTTCTACTTTCATCGGGTAGTTTACACTTGCTCTTCCCAAAATTCAGTACTATGAGATAATGTCGGGGACACTCTGAAATGCCACCGTCTCTTAATAATCGATAATGTACGAAGGACTTTAGCCAATGGCATATATACGCAAAACTGTAGGTGTAATTCTACTGCTCATTAGTATTGGTATAGTCAATATTGCAACTATCTACCATAGCTTAGGCAAAACCCTGTCCGCCTTTTTAAATTGAGATAAGCCCTTATGTCTAAAGCCCAACGCTATACCCCTTCTGCACATGATGTACGTTACGGTGTTAAGGGATTACTCCTCTATCTTCTCCCTATTCCCTCTTTAATAGCCGCTATTATTAGTTTAGGCGCAGGACAAGTCACCCAAACTTTAGTCGCAGGGGGAGCATTTGCCGCTTATATGATTGCAGCCAGTATCGCTCGACAAGGCTTTAAACTAGAGGGTGAATACGAAAAGCGTAAACTCGCGCGTGCGCCTAAAACGCCTTACAAAACAATTGCCGCACTCATGATCGCTCTCACCACAGGACTATTAGCAGCCTTTGGTACCGGTTATAGCTTAGCTAGCTCTATTTTATTAGGGGCTGCCGCGTTACTAGGCTTCGCTCTCTATTATGGGTTAGACCCACGCAAGAATAAGGATAATGCCCTATCTTCTTTAAGCGTATCGTTAGATGAAGTACTCGATGCACTAGAGGCTGCCAATATTAAAATCAATGCTATTGACCAAGCCCGTAATGCTATCCCTAACCAAGACTATCGTCAGCGCCTACAAACCATTACCACCCAAGCGCGTGATATCCTAACCACTATTGAGGATGACCCCACTCGCTTGTCACAGGCTCGCAAATTTTTAAAGGTTTATTTAGACGGTACCCAACGAGTCACCGAAACTTATGCTAAGACTTATAAATCAGGGACTCCACCACAAGCATTAGATACGGATTTTGGTAAAGTACTCGACTCTATTGAGCAAACCTTTGCTGAGCAAAAAACTAAATTATTAGAAAACAACACCTTCGATCTGGACGTGCAAATCGAAGTACTCAATCAACAACTCAAACGTGAAACCGTGATTTAATTTCTAGGAGCTTATCGATGAGCCAACTTCAAAGTGCTACTGCCGCCCAGACCCTACCTACTCAGGTCGCTGTACAAACCATGCCCGCTATTATTCCAGGCACCGAACCCTTACCTGAGGTTAAAGCTGAGGTTATTGTATACAATCAAGTAGATGAAGCTAAAAAACGTGCGATTGATAGTCTACTACAAGAACTAGATATGAATGATCGCAGTAGCATTATGATGTTCGGTACTAAAACCCAAGAACAGATGAACTCGATTTCTGAAAAAATGCTACAAGGCGTTAAGAATAAGGATATTGGGGTAGCGGGCACTGCTTTAAATGACATGGTTACCGCCATTAAGGGATTTAATATTGATGAGCTTAATCCCAACCAAAAACTAAGTTGGTGGCAAAAGCTCATGGGTAAAGCCACGCCTGTAGTGAAATTCCTAGGTAAATACGAAGATGTACGCAAGCAAATTGATCGTATTACGGATGAAATGGAAGGTCATAAAACTCAACTACTGACTGATATCGTTTCACTAGACAAACTTTACGAAGCTAATCTTGATTTCTTCCACAAATTAGAAGTTTATATTGCTGCGGGTGAAGAAAAACTGCGCCGTCTTGACCAAGAAGAAATTCCAGCGATGGTAGCCCAAGTAGAAGCTAACTCGACTGATATGGTGATGGCACAACAATTACGTGATTTACGTAGCGCTCGCGATGATTTAGAACGCCGTATCCATGATCTTAAACTGACCCGCCAAGTTGCTATGCAAAGCTTGCCTAGTATTCGCTTAGTACAAGAAAACGATAAAACGCTGATCAATAAAATCAACTCCACGCTAATTAATACCGTGCCATTGTGGAAAAACCAATTAGCGCAAGCGGTCACTATTTTCCGTATGTCAGAAGCCGCTGAATCCGTAAAGCGTGCTAACGATCTGACTAATGAATTATTAGAGAAAAATGCCGAAACGCTACGAATGGGTAATGCCGAAACCCGTAAGCAAATGGAGCGTGGTGTATTTGACATTGAATCGGTGAAAAAAGCTAATCAAGCTCTCATTGATACCATTAACGACTCGCTACGTATTGCCGATGAAGGCAAAGCCATGCGCTCTAAAGCTGAAACCGAGTTAAAAATCATGGAAAAAGAATTACGTGAGACTCTGATTAGTGCCAAAGGGCGCACCCAGCAATCATAATATTAAGGAGTAGGTATCATGGGATTATTCGACTTTATTACAGGTGAATTTGTTGATGTTATCGACTGGACAGATAACACTAATGACACGCTGGTTTATCGTTTTGATCGTAAAGGCAATAATATTAAATACGGCGCTAAGCTCACTGTGCGTGAATCACAAATGGCCGTATTTGTGAATGAAGGTGAAGTAGCCGATGTATTAGGGGCTGGTATGTATGTACTAGAAACCCGTAATCTACCCGTATTAACGACCTTGCAACATTGGGATCATGGCTTCAATAGCCCTTTTAAGGCTGAAGTGTATTTCTTCAATATGCGTCAGTTTACTGACCTGAAGTGGGGAACTCGCAACCCTATTATTGTCCGTGACCCAGAGTTTGGTGCAGTACGTTTACGTGCTTTTGGTACTTACTCCATCCGTATTAGTGATCCTCGTAAATTTATGCAGGAAATCACCGGAACGGATCGTAATTTTTCCGTAGAAGAAATTAGTGATCAACTCCGTAATTTGATTGTTACCCGCTTCAGCACGGTGATAGCCAGCTCTAATATTCCCGTCTTGGATATGGCAGCAAATACCGAGCAACTAAGTAAATATGTCACCGACAAAATTGCTCCAGAATTTGCTAATTATGGTTTACAGCTCATCCAAGTACTGATTGAAAATGTTTCTCTACCACCTGAGGTAGAGCAAGTATTGGATAAACGTACTAGCATGGGTATCGTGGGTAATTTAGACCAGTACTTAAAATTTCAAACTGCTGAAAGCCTAGGCAAAGGACAGGGTAACAGTGGTATTGATATGGGTGTTGGTTTTGCAATGGCTAATCAAATGGCTAATAGCTTAAATACAAGCCCTAATGTTATACCAACTCATCAAGTACCCCCTAAAATGAACCCTAGTATGCCCCCTCAAACGACTCAACCTGTTGAGCCAGCAGAGTGGCATGTAGCTATGCATAATAACACTCAGGCAGTAGGCCCTATTACGTTAAGTGCCTTACAAGAGCGCGTGCGCCAAGGACAAGTGGCACGTGATACTTTGGTGTGGCAAGCTGGCATGGATAGTTGGCAGCCTGCGGCTAATGTAGCGGTATTAAGTGCAAGCTTTGCGAGCTTACAAACGACTCCGCCCCCTTTGCCTACCCGTACTGAGTAGCTAGATCGTTATGGTTCAACCTGTTCAAGCCGTGACTGAGCAACGTTATTTCCATTGCACTTCCTGTGGTTCCAATTTGTTATACAATCCCGGAACCACCGTGCTTAAGTGTACTCATTGTGGTCATGAAAATATTATCGAACCCACTGTTAATGAAGGGTCGATTCAAGAGTACAACTTTTCTCAAGCCTTGCGGCAATTGGAACAATCCAAGCTTAAAGTACTCGATAATACTGAAGTCATTAAATGTCCTAATTGTGCCGCGACTTTTGAGTTAGACAATAATCGTCATGCGGGAGATTGCCCCTTTTGTGGCACACCCGTAGTGACGAGTACGGCTCAAGCTCGACTTTTTCAGCCCAAATCACTGCTACCCTTCGTCATCACTGAAAAGCAAGCCAAAGACTCGTTTGATCGTTGGATTAGTGGTTTGTGGTTTGCTCCTAACGCCCTTACTAATAAGGCCCGTCGTGACGAAAAACTACTAGGCATTTATGTACCGTATTGGACCTATGACAGCTATACCGATACGGACTACACTGGGCAGCGCGGTACTGTTTACTATGAAAGTGAAAGGGTCACAGTCATGGTTAATGGTCAAGCTCGTCAAGAAGTGCGTCAAGTCCCTAAAATTCGCTGGCAACCCGTATCGGGTCACGTAAGATTATTTTTTGATGATGTATTAGTCGGTGCAACTCAAACGTTACCACGCGCTATTTTGGATCAAATTGAGCCGTGGGATTTGGATCAATTAGTTTCTTATCAGGAAGCTTATTTGAGTGGTTTTACTAGTGAGTTGTATCAAATCGACCTAGATGAAGGGTTTAGTCGCGCTAAACAAATCATGGATGAGCGTATTGAGTCTGCGATCCGTCGCGATATAGGGGGTGATCAACAAAGGATTCAGCAAGTCAACACACGGCACTCTAATACAACATTTAAGCACTTACTATTACCTGTTTGGTCAGCTGCGTTTCGTTATAATGAAAATATTTACCGTTTTGTCATTAATGGTCGTAATGGTAAAACTAAAGGTGAACGACCTTACAGTAAGATCAAAATAGCCTTTGCGATTATAGCTGGACTCATGGCATTGGGCGGAGTGATGTATTATCTCGAAGCAACGGGCGCACTGAATCAAATGATGGATTATGGTGTACCCTCGACGGGGAGAAGTACTTACTATTACCCCCGCTGATTGTCATAAATATTTTTTATTTTCCTTTTAACCTTTTAAGCTAGTGCTATTCTAAATGCTTACATTAGCTTAAGAGGGCTTTAGGCTGTTGCGAGGTTAGCAGTACTTTCACCCATAAAGGTTAATATTTCACACCTAGCAAATGCTGAAGCTCATTCTCTAAATAAGTCACTGTTTACAATATTATTTTAATAACTATCTCACTGTTTTGGTGACTTTAGGCACGGGGCTAAACTTACAGTTTTCAGGCAAGGCTAAGCTCATTCAACCTAGACTGCAAGCTGTTTATAAACAAAAACTTAAGTCAACTAATGCACGACTCTTAAACCATAACGCATTGCGTCGGCTGATCAATAAAAACGAATAATAAATAGAGGCTACAGTATGGTTGAGCGATTATGCGGGGGCAATCGCCTAATTACCTTAGGGTTATTCTTACTACTCGCTTTATCTAGTTATGAAGCACAGGCCTTTTATAACCAAAAATCACCATTAGGTACTAACACTAATGAGATTATGGAGGAAGACTCCAGTGTACCTTTTATTGATTTATTTAAAATGGCTTTACCCTTTGAACAGGCTAAACCTCTCACTAAAGGCGAAGTTCGTTATGATACGAATGGCTGGCCCGTCTATTTAGGCGCGGGAGCACAAGCAGGGACTCGTATTGTCAATAAGTTACCTTCCGGTACTATTCCACAAGGCTATTACACCGTACTTTATGACGGACAAGGTAAATTAGAATATGGCAATGATGCCTCACTCATTGAATCACATCCTGGTAAAGATTTGATTTTATTAGCGCCTGGGGCAGATAAAGAATTTAGTGCTAAACTTGCGATTGTACAGACCGAACCTAAAAATCCAGTACGTAATATTCGTGTACTCCCCCCCGGTGGCATTTGCTCTAGCAATCCATTCAAACGTGTTATGAATGCCTCACAATGTACTGGGGGTGATTATTTAGCATTTGATCGTCACTATGACAAAATCATTTTTAACCCTGACTATCTGAAATTCATGCGCGACTATAAAGTTATTCGCTATATGAATTTAAGCGGCATAACCCGCAACCCCATGTCACGTTGGGAAGAACGCCCCCATATCGAACAAGCCACTTGGGGGGGGCCTGAGGGCATTCGTGGGGCGCCATTAGAGTTAATGATCGAACTCTCTAATCGCTTGAGTGCTGATGGATGGTTTAATCTACCTCATGCCGCTAGCGATGATTTTGTACGTCGTTATGCCCGCATGATTAAAACTCACCTTAATCCTGATCTTAAGGTCTATGTTGAATACAGTAATGAAACATGGAATGGTATTTTTAGCCAACATGCTTACATGAAACGTTTAGGTCAGCAAATGGGGTTGGATGCCGATCCCATGAAAGCCGCTTATAAATACTACTCAAAGCGCTCAGTTGAAATTTTCCGTATCTTTGAACAGGAGTTCGGAGGCTCTCAACGTTTAGTACGAGTCATGGGTGGTCTGACAGGCAGCAAAAACATGACGGAAACAATGTTGAGCTTTAATGATGCTTACAAGTTTACAGATGCTTTTGCGATAGCACCTTACGTATTTGGGGATGAAAATGCCTTACGTAAAGCACGTACCGTGTCTCAAGTATTTGAAATCATGACGAGTAGCCAATACCGTTACTCGTTACCTAAAGTACTCGAAGCGATTGGTGAGCAGTCCACTATTGCTAATAAATTTAAAGTCAGTTTAATTGCTTATGAAGGCGGTCAACATTTGGTTGATTGGACTACTAAATCCAATGACCAACACCCCAATTCATTATTCTACAGTGCTAATCGCCACCCTCAAATGGCAACCATTTATCAACGCTTATTAGACGGCTGGAAAAAGGCGGGGGGACAACTGTTTGTGCATTATACCTCGCCGCGGATTTATCAAAAATTTGGTAGCTTTGGAACCAAAGAGTACATTACTCAGCCTGACAATGAAGCACCTAAGCACTTAGCTATGTTAAATTTTATGGCTAATAATGCTTGCTGGTGGGCTAACTGCGCCAATACAGTTAGACGAGCAGCACCTCACTCCATGAGTGAGTTAGCTAGTTTAGAAACAGGTGTCGCTGCCCCTACTCCGTCGGCGTCTCCAGCCCCTAATCCAGTCGTACCTGTTGAGCCTAATACGCCAGCAACTCCGAATATACCTACGCCACCAGCACCTGCTACCGCTCCTAGTGTGCCACCGACCGCAGGCTTTAAAATCGCATCTATGACTATTGCTCATGAACCTTATTCACAAGGTAGTGCTGTAGCCCGCATGGTGCGAGATATGGCCAATCCTTGGCAGGGGGCATCTACCTATCGACTACGTAATGTAGTCAATGGTTTTATTAGTGGTAAAGACGACTTATCCGCCATTTGGCAAATTAGCTGGGACTATAGCAATTTATACTTACGGGTAGCGGTAGATGATGATCATTTCTTCCGTGAAAACGGTCAGCCGTGGCATGATGATTCTATTGAAGTCTTTTTAAATGCCAACCCTCAGCCCTCATCACAGTATGATGGTGTCAATATGCATCATATGATTTTCCGCTGGGGAGATAGCACGATTACCTATGGTGGCTACTCAGCCGCGCGACGATTAAATGCCCAATATGCTATGAAGAAATTTGATAATAGCTATGTTTTAGAATTAATCGTGCCTTGGCCTGCATTGGGAGTACAAGCCGGATTAGGTACTCATTTAGGGATTGAAGTGCAGGTGAATGATGATGATAAAGGTGGCTATCGCAAAGGCAAACTCACATGGAAAGATCAACGCGACGAAGCATGGCGTAACCCTACCACCTTTGGTGGCTTAGTATTAGAGCGTTAAGCGCTAATCCTAAACAAGTACTCAGTGCTAAGCTGAGTACTTTAGCTCACTGCTCATCAATACGCCCCAGAAAATTAACCCCGCCTAATAAACGCATTTGCCGCTCAATATAGCGTTGACGCATGGAGACATAGCGCGAGGGTTTATTTGCCTTAAAGCGTGAAGGAGCGGGTAAGACTGCAGCTAAAAGCGCGGCTTGACGAGTAGTTAAATGTTTGGGTGTGGTCTTAAATAATCGAGTACTTGCTTCTTGAACACCGTAAATCGTTTCACCAAATTGGGCAATATTTAGATACACCTCTAAAATACGTTGCTTGGACCAAAACAACTCTAATAAACCTGCCAAACCCCACTCTAAACCTTTGCGCACATAGCTGCGCCCACTCCACAAAAATAGGTTTTTAGCAACCTGCTGGGTAATCGTGCTACCCCCGCCCCCAGATTTACCCTCTAACGCACGCTCAATCGCCTCTATTGTAGATTGTTGATCAATTCCCCAATGTTCATTAAATAGTTGGTCTTCAGATGCAATTACAGCGAGGGCAACATTAGGCGAAATTTGATCATAATCAATCCACTGGTAATAGACCTCAGCGGGATTATTGTTCCACCACAAACTCCACTGCTGACTCAGCATAAAAGCAGTCGTAGGCACTGGCAACCAACGCAATAAAACGATGATCAGCAGAGTCACCACTAAAGCAGCCAAAGGTAGTTGCCAAGCTAACTTGATGAAACGCTTTAGTACTTTACGCCCTGTTAAAGTACTCCAATATGATTGAATAGCTTGCCATTGGCTAGAAAAGCCCATGCTGATACCCTGCTGACCACAAAACCCATTTAGAAATGGCACTGTATAGTGCCTCCCCTCATCACTCAAGTACTGAAGTACTTTGCCCCAGACTTTTTATGCCTGAATACATCGCCTAACCTGAATATGCTAAGCTAGCGCACTACTATTTTTATGGGGCTTATCATGACTGCAGCGCTTGATATTCAGTCGCTCACCAAAACCTACGCTAATGGCTTACAAGCTTTAAAAGGCATTAACCTCACTGTACAAAAAGGCGATTTTTTTGCCCTACTAGGAGCTAATGGCGCAGGCAAATCCACCACTATTGGTATCATTAGTTCACTAGTAAATAAAACCAGTGGAAAAGTCAGTATTTTTGGCTACGACCTTGAGACTCAACGTGAATTAGCCAAAGCTCAAATTGGTTTAGTACCACAAGAATTTAACTTTAATGTCTTTGAGCCTGTACGCGAAATCATTATTAATCAAGGCGGCTATTATGGGATTCCTCGTCCAGAAGCCTTAGAGCGCTCTGAAGTACTCCTCAAACAATTAGGGCTTTGGGAAAAGCGTAAAGACCAAGCTCGGCAATTATCGGGGGGTATGAAACGCCGTTTAATGATTGCACGAGCACTCATTCATCAACCTAATTTATTAATTCTTGATGAGCCAACTGCTGGTGTTGATATTGAAATTCGTCGCTCTATGTGGGATTTTCTAACTGAATTAAATGAGTCAGGTACTACCATTATTTTAACAACTCATTACCTAGAAGAAGCCGAAAGTTTATGCCGCAATATAGGTATCATTGATCAAGGGCAGCTCATTGAAAACACGAGTATGAAACAGTTACTGACTCGTATTGATACTGAAACCTATGTATTTGACTTAAGTACTCCTTTAATCACAGTACCTGCTCATCCAGATCTCATCATTGAAATGCGTGACTCTACCACCTTGGAAATTTCTTTCCATAAACAAGCCTTCTCATTGAATCAGGTTTTTCACTGGTTTAATGAGCAACATATTCAAGTCAGTAGTATGCGTAATAAAACTAATCGTTTAGAGCAGCTATTTATTGATTTAGTAGGCAACAATAAAGGTTTACAAGCAGCATGAATAATCAACAAAAGTGGGTAGCTTTTTATACGTTATTGATTCGTGAAATACTACGCTTCTCACGCATTTGGATTCAGACTATATTACCGCCTGTTATTACTACTGCATTATACTTCGTTATTTTTGGACATTTAATTGGACCTGCTATTGGTCAAATGGATGGTTATCAGTATATTGACTTTATAGTCCCTGGTTTAATTATGATGACTGTTATTACCAATTCTTATGCAAATGTAGTGTCATCTTTTTATGGCAGTAAGTTTCAGGGTAATATTGCTGAAATGCTAGTATCACCCACCCCTAATTGGATTATTCTTGCTGGCTTTATTGGAGGCGGTATCGTTCGTGGTATGGCAGTTGGTATTGCTGTTACTATTGTTTCATTACTCTTTAGCAACCTAAATATTGCCCACCCGTTTTTAATGATTTCCATTGGCATTCTGACTTCTGCCCTATTTTCATTAGCTGGACTTATTAATGGTGTTTACGCTAAGAGCTTTGATGATATTTCTATAGTTCCTACCTTTGTATTAACACCACTGACCTACTTAGGTGGCGTATTTTACTCTATTAATATGCTTTCTGAGTTTTGGAAAAACCTCTCCCTCTTTAACCCTGTTCTTTATATGGTTAATGGTTTTCGCTATGGCGTTTTAGGGATTTCTGATATAGCGCCTTGGATCAGCTTTGGCGTGCTAATCATTTTTATAATCGCCCTAAGTACTTATAGTTTATCACTACTCAATAAGGGTGTAGGCATTCGCAGTTAACAGCTTTAGAAGCTTTATTAAAAAAACCATCTAAAATACAAGTACTTAATAAAAATAATATTAAGTACTTGTTTAGCATAGCCCCTTCAACTAATTATTCTGTAAAAAACTTGGGGTTTATAGCATTTCACTTAAATCTAACCTATTTTCAGCTCTATCTACCTTGATGAGCAAGCAATACGTAGATTAATCCAATATTCAATTAGCTTATATAAATACTTGACTCATACATGCTCTCATTAATTGCTGAACTAGGAGTATGACTATGGAAAACTTTGAAAGTAAAGCACCACCTAACCCTGACTTTATACCTGATATTAATAAATTATTTAATAGCTATCCTGTTAATACGGTCACATACACCTCTATAACTAGTTGGATCAATAAAGGTTGGAGTGATTTTAAAGTTAATCCAGCCGCCAGCTTAACTTATGGGGTTATTTTTGCATTAGTAGGCTGGTTAATGAGTTGGGTTGCAGGTAAAAATCCTGCTTTCATAGCTGCTACCTCAACAGGTTTTGTTATTGCAGGCCCCTTTTTAGCATTAGGCTTATATGATCTAAGCCGCCAAATCGAACAAGGTAAAAAACCCAGTTTATTACAATCTTTACAGAGTATTAAACACAATAGCGTAGCACTAGGTATTTATGCCGTCTTTTTAGGATTGCTGATGGTAGTTTGGGTGCGACTTTCGGCTGTTATTACAGGTATGGCATTTAATGAAACCGCTAGTGTCGATAACTATGGCTATATTGGTTTATTGCAAGCTTTATTAACAGCCAATGACGGCGTATTATTTGCGCTAGCCTTCTTCGGCATAGGATTATTGATTACTTTATTAGCCTTTATCACTGGAGTCGTCACTGTTCCATTACTATTAGATCGTAAAACAGATATCGTTACTGCAGGTACTACTAGTGTGAGAGCTTTTAAGAAAAACCCTGTGACGCTATTACTCTGGGGTTTTATTATTGGAGTACTGACTCAAATCGGTATACTGACTTTAAATATCGGTCTGATTTTGATTATGCCTTTATTAGGTCACGCTAGTTGGCACGCTTATAGAGATATTGTAGCTCAAAAATAATTTTCGATTATTTTCTTCCTGAAACCCTGCCCTTTGCTTACGCCGCATTAATGCGGCGTTTTTCTATTTATTTCGTTAATGAATTTATAGCGATTAGATTAGGCAGCCGTACGGGTTAAAGTACTTTGCTCAATCACCTGAGTTAAATAAGGAATTTGCGATAAGGCGGGAGCACCATCCATTAATAATGTAATGGGTACTATTTCAAATAGCTCTTCAGCCGTTGCACCATACGCTAATGCCGCATTAGTATGCCAAGCAATCAGGCGCTTATGCTGCTTTACTAACGCAATCCCTAGAGCAATTAGCTCACGGTAACGCTTTTCAATGGCTCCTCGACTAAGCGAAAACTCACGCCACGAATCCTCCCACGCTTTCCACAAAGGTACTTGATGTTCGTCTGGTAACGCCTGAGTATACAAAGCCATTTTAAGTACTTGTTGAATCTCAATGTCGGAAGCACCTACTTTTTTGGCATCATGCTTGTGAATTTCGATACAACGATGACAATCTTTGGCTATAGCAATCCCCAGTGTAATCAACTCTTTGTGCTTACGATCAATATGACCTTTTTTAGTACTTTCTTGTGAAAGCTCGCCAATAATTTCTAAAAATTCGCCCAGACCGTACTCACGAGCGGTCTTAAAAGCATCAGCTAAACTACGTTCTGTCATGGTGCGTGTTACCTATTAAAATATTTTTATTGCAGTGCAGCATTTTAGCATAGTGAGATTGCTAGACTATGACAAACCTCAATATTCCACCTAGCTGGTTGTATCTCTAAAGGAATAGATCGAGTACTTTTAGCGAATACAGTACTCAAAAAAACGCCACCCTAAGGTGGCGTTATAAACCAGTCGCTCGGCTTTCAAATCACCCGAGTACTTTGTGATAAGTGATATTAAGTACCCACTGGCTCTGGTGTGACAACCTCACTAAAGATCAGTTTATCCTCTTTCACATCCACATGAATCGTTTCACCCGGCATAAAACGACTGGCTAGAATTTCCTGAGCTAAAGGATTTTCTACATAGTTTTGGATAGCACGTTTTAATGGACGCGCACCATACACAGGGTCAAAACCAACTTCAGCAATAAAATCCATGGCTTGCGGTGTAAAGCTCAAACCTAATTCACGAGCGGCTAGACGCTTACGCAAACCATTGAGCTGAATATCCGCAATTTGACGGATTTCTTTTTGGTCTAAAGGATGGAAAACCACCGTTTCGTCAATACGATTAATAAACTCTGGACGGAAGTGACGACCCACAACCTCCATTACTGCGGCTTTCATAGCGGTATAATTTTCTTCACCCGCCATAGTTTGGATGAGGTCTGAGCCTAAGTTAGAGGTCATCACAATCACGGTATTACGAAAATCTACTGTGCGCCCTTGACCATCAGTTAAGCGTCCATCATCCAGTACTTGCAGCAGTACATTGAACACATCAGGATGTGCTTTTTCGACTTCGTCCAATAAAATAACGGAGTACGGACGACGACGTACGGCTTCAGTTAAATAACCACCCTCTTCATAACCTACATAGCCTGGAGGTGCCCCAATCAAACGGGCTACCGAGTGCTTTTCCATAAACTCGGACATATCCAAACGCACCATGGCATCATCCGTGTCAAATAAGAATTGAGCCAAGGCTTTGGTCAGCTCAGTTTTACCTACCCCAGTAGGCCCTAAAAACATAAATGAACCAATAGGACGTTTAGGGTCGGATAAACCTGCACGAGAACGACGAATCGAGTTAGACACTGCCACCATCGCTTCTTCTTGACCAATGACACGAGTTCGTAAGGTATCCTCCATATGCAGAAGTTTAGCTTTTTCAGATTCCAACATTTTGCTGATCGGAATACCTGTCCAACGTGATACCACCTCGGCGATCTCTTCATCGGTCACGCGATTTTTGACCAGCTTTGGTGCTTGTTGAGCCTCTGCATCCATCGCTGCATCAGCGTCTTTAAGCTGCTTTTCTAACTCTGGAATGCGCCCGTATTGCAATTCAGCCATACGTTGTAAATCGGCGGCTCGACGTGCGGTATCCAACTCAATACGGGCTTGATCAAGCGCTTCTTTAATATGAGCTGTACCTTGTAATGCATCTTTTTCAGCCTGCCAGACTTTTTCTAAGCTGGAGTACTCTTGCTCGTGCTTAGCGATTTCCTCTTCAATAGCTGCCAGCCGTTTTTTCGAGGCGGCATCCGTTTCTTTTTTCAAAGCTTCACGTTCAATTTTCAATTGAATCAAACGTCGCCCCAAAATATCTAGTGCTTCGGGTTTGGAATCAATTTCAATTCGAATACGAGACGCCGCCTCATCAATCAGATCAATAGCTTTATCAGGCAGTTGTCGATCAGGGATATAACGTTGTGACAAGGTCGCGGCTGCTACTAAGGCGGGGTCGGTAATCTCTACACCATGATGTACTTCATACTTTTCTTGTAAGCCCCGCAAAATGGCAATGGTATCTTCCACACTAGGCTCTTCTACCATCACCTTTTGGAAACGGCGCTCTAACGCAGCATCTTTTTCAATATATTGACGATACTCATCTAAAGTGGTCGCACCGACTGCATGTAATTCCCCTCTTGCAAGTGCAGGTTTTAGCATATTGCCCGCATCCATAGAGCCTTCCGCTTTACCAGCACCCACCATGGTATGAATTTCATCAATAAATAAAATAATATTGCCGTCTGATTTAGCAATATCATTCAGTACTGCTTTTAAACGCTCTTCAAAGTCACCCCGAAACTTAGCACCTGCTAATAATGAGCCTAAATCTAACGATAATACTCGTTTACCTTTCATAGCCTCAGGTACTTCACCATTGACAATACGTTGAGCTAAACCCTCTACTAGAGCCGTCTTACCTACTCCCGGATCACCAATGACAACCGGATTATTTTTGGTGCGACGCTGCAAAATTTGAATCATGCGGCGAATTTCTTCATCACGACCAATAATGGGATCAATCTTGCCTTGCTCAGCACGTTCGGTAAGATCAATGGTGTACTTGGATAAGGCTTCGCGTTGATCTTCGGCATTAGGGTCATTGACCGTTTGTCCACCTCTCATGGCGTCAATGGCTTTTTCGATAGCTCCCTTGACCGCACCACTATCTTGCAACATAGCACCAATAGCGCCACGATCATCGACTGTCGCCAGTACAAATAACTCGCTAGAAATATATTGATCTTTACGTTGTTGCGCGAGCTTATCAGCAACGTTTAATAATTTGGCTAAGTCATTAGAGACATGAACCGTCCCAGCATCACCGCCTGACACGGTTGGTAAACGATCTAGTACATCACCTAGTTTTGAGCGTAGCTGATTAACGTTTACCCCAGCTTTAGTTAATAAGCTACGAGTAGTGCCCCCCTCTTGGTCTAGTAGCGCGACCATTAAATGGGTAGGCTCAATAAATTGATTATCACGCCCTAGTGCGAGTGATTGAGCATCTTGTAGAGCTAACTGAAATTTACTAGTCAGTCTATCCATTCGCATACAAAATCCCCTCTAAAAAATCTTGTTTATAGTACATGTTGACACTATGTGGGTAATTAAGGGCTTTTCAACAAAGACCTCGAAAAAAATAAGTTTACTAGTAACCCGAAATAAGCTTAATTATTGTTCAGATGTAATATTTAACTCGCTCTTTTCTTAGGGACTAAATATTTTTTAGTGAAAAATCCTCTTGAAAATTCGAGATAATGGCTTACTCTTGGCGCGTACAATTCCAATTTCAGCTTTTGTCTGTTAATCCGTTAATTTTATAGGCAGTGTGTGTCAGTGTTTTCACCAGAACTAAGGAGTGGTTAGTGGAAACTGCTACTGCGTGAATTTAATGGTTAAAAATTGTACTAAATAATCCGCTTATTGCTATCCTAAATCAGGATGAAACTTAGGGAAATTGCAACATGAATGTAAGCAATATTTGGCTGCGCAGCTGCTTGACAGTGAAGTTAGGTGGTGCAGTACTATTATCTGCTCAAACCCTCCAAGCCCAAAATGCAACAGGGCAAATCAATTTAATCTCGACTATTGGGGGTAACCCTAGCCTTTCACCGTTAGTGACATGGAAGGTTTTCAGGCTGAGCCCACGTAATAAAGACGCCCCTACTAATGTACCGCTCTACACGCTTAATCGGCACTCAATTAGCCTCAATTTGACCCCTGGACACTACAAGGCCGTAGTTTCTCTAGCTGATACAGTGCGTGAACATGAGTTTAAGGTGCAAGCTGAAGATAAACATACGATTGAAGTACCTATTGATAACACACCAATGGCAAATAAAAAGCCATAAATTTTAACTCTAAAAAAGTAAAGAGGCGTAGTAATCTGAATTTAATTAATCACTACTGCGCCATCTTGCTTAAATACTTACTGCTTTTAACTCTTGTTATTTTCTCTAAAAAATTCCATCAGTGCCTTGTTCAATCGCTTATATCCCTCAGCATTAAGATGGAGTAAATCACGGCTATATTCTGGGCGAATGAGTTGGGGTTTATCTCCTAATAACAGGTGATAAGTATCGAGTACATAGACATTTTGACTTTTTAAACTAAAAATATAGCTATTAGCCTCGTCCACCGCATTGGCAACCTCCTCAGACCAAAATAGTTGACGCTCCACAGGTACTTTGCCTAGTGGAAAAATCGTAGTAATGAGTACTTTACTGCCCGATTGTTGCGCCTGTTCAATAATTGTTTTTAGATTATGCTGGTATTGCTTAACAATGTGATCTCGCTGGTTAGACAATAAAGGAATAGCTTTTAAATCATTAATACCGAGTTGGAGTACTAACCAATCGGCTTGAAGGGGTTTAACATGTTGGTCAAACCTTAATTGGATTTGTGCCGAGGTTTGTTGACCAATACCGCGATTAACAAACTCTAATTGATCGGTTTCCGGAGTAGGCCAACTTAGCGCTCTAGAGTCTCCAAAAAATACCACTCTTGTTTTAGTTTTTGGTGGTTCAGTTGACGGATATACCGCCAACTGTAGGGGGTCTAGACGTAAAGTATTATCAGCTACGTAAAGCTTGTAACCCAACCATGCTAAGGCAACGTTAGCCAGCAACGACAGAATCAATAAGAATATCCACCCATAACGACGTTGCCAACTAATCATTGCTTTACCGTTTTAACCTTTTAAAAGCTGTTGTTTAAGACCGGAATGCACAGGGCTATTACCTAACCAAATACCAAACAGTGCTTGTTTAAAATCATCACCCGCAATCGTGGCTGATTTACGTCCATTTTTGAAGACTTGAGTACTACCATTGACATAGACCAAATCGTAGAGATCGCCCACTTGAATAGCCTCTTTAAAGATTGCGACTAATTGATCAATACGAGGTTTGAGTGCTGCCGCCTTATCACCTGCTGATTGAGTAAACCCATGACGTACTGCTTCTTCCATATCAGCACTGGTAATCATCGATGAATTAATCTGCAACCGAATGGCTACTGGAGTACGGGCGGTTAAAATAGCCTGTGCATCCTTAGATTTAGCGGGTAAATATAACCCTGCATAATAAAGTTTTAAAAATAATTTAGGTCTTACACCCATTCCATTCAATACTAAATTTTGCCCTGCAAAAGCTTGTTGTGCGGGAAAGGATTGTGCATCTGCTGCATGAGTTGGAGTGGTCCAGGTTAGACAAACGGCTATTAATAATAACCAAACCTTTAATAGTTGTTGCATATTTTATCCTCCTAATTGTGGGACTGCCCGCGGTGGGCAGTCGCTTTAGTTTAGCGAAGATTTACTAGAATGCATGTATTATTTTCATGACTATTAAGTCAGTTTTAAACCGGATAAATAGCGTTTGACTGTATTGACAATTAATTTAGTTTGAGTGTCGATTTCGATATTGACTTTATCGCCTACTTGCTTGGTGGCAAAGGTGGTTGCTCTTAAAGTCTCTGGTATAAAGTAAATTTGGAAAGTATTACCTTCTTGCTCTTTAACAACAGTCAAACTACAGCCATTAATAGCGATAAAACCCTTATGGACAATGTACTCTTGCCACTCATCAGGGTATTGGAACGTCACGATATGATTATGTTCAGACTTATCAATCGCTATAATTTGTGCAGTACCTTCAACATGTCCCGATAAAATATGCCCCCCCACCTCATCACCTTGGCGGGCTGAGCGCTCTACATTAACGTACGCACCGACCTCTAAAGTCCCTAGGGTTGTTTTATTAAGGGTTTCTAACATCGCATCAAAAGCAATAGCTTGCCCTTGTTGTTTGACTACGGATAAACAAACGCCATCAATAGCAACACTAGCCCCTTGTTGTAATGCTTGGGTAAGGTTGTCATTCAGTTGAATAGTTAAAGAGGTTAACCCTTGTTTGCGCTCTAAAGCGATGACGGGCGCTACACCTTGCACAATGCCGGTATACATAGACCAATCCTAAGCTAAGAAAAAAGCCATAATATGCTTTAGAGTGAGTGCAGAGACAAGAAAAAAGCCTAAGCTAGTATCGTGGGAGTGAGTACTCTAGCTTAGGCAGACAATACCTAACGACAACGTGCAACTAGCTAAGCTAGTCACACGAGTCTAAGGCTACATATGAAACTAATAGTGCGAGAATATTAGAAATGGTAAGAAGCACCTACCATATAAACCCAAGGATCGATTTTCACAGTACCGATTTTAGCACCATCAACTTTAGCGTCGGTTTCAATATCAGCGTACCATGCAGCTGCATTTAAGCCCCAACGCTTGTTGAGTTTCCAATCTACCCCTAACTCACCGGCTAAACCCGTAGAGTCATCTAAATCGAGAGCAGCACCTGCTAGTGCACCTTCAGTTTGCTCTTTAAAGAATCTAGTGTAGTTCACACCTGCGCCCACATAAGGCGTTGCATTACCTGCATTATTAAAACGATATTGCAGGGTAACAGTAGGTGGTAAATGTTTCGTAGTACCGACTTTAGCACCACCTAACGTAATATCATGTTTAAAAGGAGTAGCCGCTAAAACACCGACGGCTAAATTACGAGAAACTGGAACACTGACACTGAGACCTAATTGAGTATTATCACCTACATCAAGCTTATTAGTACCGACCATTAACCCATCACCATGAGGATCAACCATGGCAGCACCCATACGTACAATTACGCCGTTTTGACTGCCAGTGCCACCCGCTAGAGCTACACCTTGTACTAATACACCCATCACTAATAAAGCTAAGGTAGCTTTTTTCATTTTCAGTCCCTCAACGTGATTAATCATTGCTATGACAACTATTATGCGCTGCAACATTTCTCCTTTCATTGATTAATGTCATGTAGAAAGTATGATTATTTTTAATAGTTTTTTAACGCCACCAATCGACACTAAAAACTTAAATCTGATTTAGATACAGGCAGGCTTTCCACTGAGCAATACTCCGGCTCATTTAGTTCAAAGAATTGCCTTAGCGTTTTTAGAGTTTGCTCGCTACAATGTGCCCTCACCGCTACCTACGAAATGAGTTATTATGGGATTATTTAATCGGATCGGAATTTTTGCCAAACGCAATGAAGAACAAATCCGTGACACACTCCTAACACTCCTCACCTTTCTTACCGAACAGCAGTACTCCATTTATCTTGATGAACCGACAGGTACTTTATTAGAGCGCCCTTTTCATAGTACCGATGAGCTAACTGCTATTATTGATTTAGCGATTGTAGTGGGCGGCGACGGTACCTTGCTGTCAGTAGGGCGAATAATGTCTATCCATAATATTCCCGTAGTAGGGATTAATCGAGGACGGGTAGGATTTTTAGTAGATATCAACCCTACTAATGTACAAAGCCAGCTAGCCCCTATTCTTGCAGGGGATTTTCATGAGGAGCATCGCTCGCTTTTAAAAGCTGAAGCGTGGCGCAATACGGAGTTATTAGGGGAAGGTTTAGCACTAAACGATGTCGTCATCCATGCTCGTGATCAGATAAGGATGATTGAATTCACCACTTATATTGACGGTAAATTTGTTCATACCCAACACGCTGACGGTATTGTCATTTCTACACCTACAGGTTCTACAGCTTACGCTTTGTCCAGTGGTGGTCCGATTATGCATCCCGAACTAGATGCTATTGTAATGGTTCCTGTGTGTCCCCATACTCTCACTCAGCGCCCACTGGTGGTAGGAGGGCAAAGTCTTATTGAATTACATTTATGTACTAACCGCCCGATTAATTCACGGGTATCTTTTGATGGGCATAATGATATTGACTTAGAGTCGGGTGATCAGGTGCATATCACCCAAGCTACTCACAAATTACGTCTTTTGCATCCACAAGGTTATGATTACTACCATATTCTGCGTACCAAACTTCACTGGGGATTGCAGCTGTAATGCTGACACATATTTATATTCGCGATTTTGCCATTATTGATGAATTAGATTTAGAACTACAGTCCGGTATGACTGCTCTTACAGGAGAAACCGGAGCGGGCAAATCTATCTTACTGGATGCGATTGGTTTAGTACTAGGTGATAAAGCGGATAGTACTACTGTAAGGCATGGAGCTGAAAAAGCTGAAATTATTTTAAGTGTCGATACCCAAAACACGCCTGCTGCCCAACAATGGCTACAACAACAAGAGCTAGCACAAAACGATGCTATCTGTTTATTGCGAAGAGTGATTTCAACACAGGGCAAATCTAAGGCATGGATTAATGGCGTACCGTGTACTTTGACCCAATTACGTGAACTAGGTGAGCTAATGGTCGACATTCACGGACAACATGAGCATCAATCTCTCATGAAACGTGATATGCAACGCCAACTACTGGATGATTACGCCCAGAATCATGAAGTACTCCAACAAATTTTCTATCAATGGTCAGCCGTTAAAACCCTTCAAGAACGTTTAACTCATCTCAATACTCAACAGCAACAACATCAAGAACGTTTGCACTTAGTTCGCTTTCAATTGCAAGAGTTAGATCAACTGGCTTTACAAGAAAACGAATGGCATCACTTGGATGAGGAGCTGTCCATTTTATCTAATTCGGGTGAACTACGCTCGGTAGCGGAATGGAGTTTTCATCAACTCTATGAGTCTGAACCGTCTCTCTATTCTCAGCTAACTCAAATCCAACAATCGCTCTCCCAACAAAGTACTCTCGATCAGCGTCTCACTGGACCATTAGAACTCCTTACCAGTGCACAAATCCAAGTCCAAGAAGCCGCTATTACCTTACGAGATTATGCCGAAGACTTAGACATTAACCCCGAACGTCTACATTGGGTGGAACAACGTATTGCTGACATCCGCCAATTAGCGCGTAAGTATCGCTGGGAAGTGACTGACCTTACGCAACATCATAAACGCTTGCAAACTGAATTAGCCCAACTAGAAGGGAGTGATTATGATCTTGAAGCGGTACAAATACGCTTAAAAGCGGCACAAGCCGAGTACTTTAAAATGGCACAAGTATTAACGCAAACCCGCTTAAAAGCGGCTGATGAATTATCGTTGGGAGTTACTCAAGCCATGCAACCCTTGGGTATGCAGGGCGGGCAATTTAAAATTGCAGTACTCACCGCTCCAGAGCATATGAGCCAATATGGCAGCGACCAAATTGATTTTTTAGTCAGTGCTAACCCTGGTCAACCTTTAAAGCCCTTAATTAAAGTCGCATCAGGGGGTGAACTATCACGCATTAGCCTAGCTATTCAAATGATAGCAGCACAGCGTTTAACGTTACCCGCATTAATCTTTGATGAAGTGGATACAGGGATTGGGGGCGGTATTGCAGAAGTGGTGGGTCAACAATTACGCCAGTTAGGTACAAATCGCCAAGTACTTTGTGTCACTCATTTACCTCAAGTAGCCTCCAAAGCACACTCTCATTACAAAGTCACTAAAGCCAAAACAGCAAATAGTACTAGCACAGCGATTGAAGTACTAACAGATGAGCAAAGAGTACTCGAAATTGCCCGAATGATTGGTGGAATTGAAATAACTGCTGCGACTAAAGCTTTAGCTCAAGAAATGCTAACTAATTAATTTTGAAAATTAAAACCAAACATTAGATGAGCTTATAAATTTCATAAAAACATTCATTGCTAAACTTAGACTATAAATTTAACTCCCTATTTCGAACCTCTCTGATAGGTTTTTATTCAATATCAATTAGTTGCTCCGGGGTATTTTGCACAACCGTTATTTTTATGGGTACCCGCAAGCTAAATAGCGACTTTCTGCACTGGAACTTCTGACAACTCACACTACACTTATAAGTGAAGGTAAAGCATAAATACCCCTTAGCTTTCAATGTATTAATTGAATTTATTTGCCAATAGCAAATAACATGGATGTTCGGATACCCAGGAGGGAAGCATAATGTCCAAACTAACAAATGCCCTTTTAACTACCACATTAATCAGTGTTTTTTCTTTAGCACTTATTCCGTTTAGTGAAGCTGCACCTAAAGAAGAAACCGTGAATCTAATTGCGACAATTGCCAACCAACCCGCATTCAAACCAGTGACGTGGGAGGTCTATCGTATTGATAATAGTGGAGATACTTTGCTGAAAAAAGAAAAAAATCGCCATGCCTTTTCTATGGGTGTACAGCCTGGTGTCTATGCTGCGGTCGCCACTTACGATAACCAGAAAAAACGTCGTTACGAATTTACAGTAAGGGCGAATACTCCTCGCGATTTATTCGTGCCTATTGATTAACCTTTATTTAATTATGCATTTTCACTTAAGTCTCTAATCTAGCGGATAAGTACTTGTCCGCTAGGTCTTGTGTAGGAAAATCACACGACTATGGCTTAGAGAAGTGAGGTAGGTAATGTTTTAAGCGTACGCTTAGGATAATAATCCCTAATCCCATAAAAATTAAAGAAACTAATGCAACACGTAAACCCCAAGCATCGGCTAATGCACCAATTAAAGCAGGCCCCACTAAAAAGCCACTGTAACCACAAATAGTAATCACAGAAATGACTTGCCCAGAACGCTCTGGTGCGACATTACCTGCTAATGAAAATATAATAGGTACTATGCTGGCTAAGGCTAAACCTGCAATCAGAAAACCTGTGAGAATTAAAGGGGGCTGGGTAGTCACTAAAGATAAAGCCATACCACAAGCGGCTAACAACCCTGCAATAATCAGTACCTTAAATCGTGAAAAATGCTTAAGCACCCAACCAGAAGTTAATCGCCCTGTCATCATAGCAATATGGAAAATAGCTGGCCCTGCTGCTCCCAATAACACGGGCAAATCCAAACTCAAACGCAAATAAACGGCTGACCAGATTTCTAGAGTACCTTCCGAAAAGAAGGTTAATCCTACAATCGAAGCTAAAATGAGCAATAAAGGAATTTTAAATAAAGAGCCAATGCCCTCTGTTGAAGTACTAGATGCTTTATCCACTGGCTGCACAGGATGGCTGATCTTATGGTCTAAACGCTTAGCAAACCATACGCCTAAACCCACCAGTACTAAGACTAATGCTAAACCTAAATAAATAGCTCTAAAACTTACCTGTTGTGTCAGTAAAAATCCGGTAAATAAGGCTGAAACAGCCGCTCCACCGCTATACCCCGCATGAAAAAAACTCATCGATTTATGCTCAGAACGTTGCTCATAATTAACAGCCGCCGCATTCATCGCCACATCTAAAGCACCTGCACTCCCTAATAATAGAAATAATACTGCAATCAAAAAACTGTAGTGATTAACCCAATAGAGCTGTGCCACCATAATTGCCATTAGCCAGCAGCTAATCGCCATCACTCGCCTTGCACCAAACTTATCAGCTAACCGACCTGTCACAAACATAGCAGGCAAAGAGCCAATAACTCCTAATGTTAAAGCCAACCCAAAACTACTAGAGCTGAGTTGCAAAGCCTGTTGCAAGTCAGTGATCATCACTTGCCAAGCTCCAAACAAAAATCCTAACGCTAAAAAGCAACTAAGAATTAAATTAAACGCAGGCCAATACGCAGTGTGGTGCATAATCAAAGTACTTCCTGTAAATGTTTTTCTTAAAAAGGCGCGGGACAGTGAAAACTTAAACGTTCTTTAGTAATAGGATGAGGCAAATTAATATCACTAGCATGAAGCAATAAGCGAGGCGCTTTGGAACGAATGGCTTCAGGTGCATATAGATCGTCACCTAAGATAATATGCCCAATACTCAATAAATGAACTCGCAGTTGATGCGAACGTCCTGTCACAGGCTCCAGCTCCACTCGTGTAGCATTCAGTTCAGGATTAAAACTGAGTACTTTATAGCGAGTTAAAGAGGGCTTGCCCACCTCAAAGTCTACTTTTTGTTTAGGACGATTAGGCCAATCTGCAATCAGTGGTAAATTGATTTCCCCCTTAGTCTTTTCCAATTTGCCATCCGCTACAGCAATATAACGTTTATCTACTTCTCGAGCGGCAAACGCCATACTTAATAAGCGGTGAATCTCCTTACCGCGTGCTAGCACTAAAAGCCCTGAAGTACTCATATCTAAACGATGTACAATCAAAGCATCAGGGTAAACTGCTTGAACACGACTAATCATGCAATCAGCTCGTTCTGCCACGCTGCCTGGCACTGAAAGTAAGCCCGCTGGCTTATTAACAATAATCAGGGCTTCATCTGCGTATAAAATATCGCAGCCTTCAGGTGGGCGATAATCAGGGGGAGTATTCATCACAATTCACTTATCCTAATGCGAGTGTTGAGCTTTGCTAAAGCCGGTCAGCATTCTGCCACGTCAATAAAAAACCTGCACGCCCCCCATGCGATTAGTATTACAGTGCTATTTTTCTGCGCATGTCATGGTACACTCAGCCACTCAATGATTAACTCTAACAAGGAGAAACGGATGTCATTCAGACTCAAATCTGTAGTGCTCGTTACCGCACTTTCTCTGTCAGCAGGCTCGGCTGTTGCTGCTAATTCTATTCAGGGGGTACGTTTTGGTGATTGGGGTGGTAATTGCCAAACGGCGCAAAATGGTAAATCAGTCTGCTATTTAGAGCAAACGGTTAGCAAGGAAGGTAACGATCAACCGTTAATGGTAACGGTGATTGGTTATGCACCTAATAAAAAGAATCCTACCGTTATTTTAGAATTACCTGCGGGCGTGGACATGAAACAAGGGATTCATTTACAAGTGGATCTTAACTCACCTGTCAGTTTTGTAGGTGACTGTCAACCGAAAGGATGTCGTGCAGGCTTTGCACTGGACGATAAAATGACAGGGCAATTTAAAAAGGGCAAAAAAGCAGTCGTGGCTTTTACACCTGCTGCGGGTAGTAAACCTATGTTGCTACCTATTTCTTTAAAGGGGCTCAGTAGCGGCTTACAAGTCTTACGCTAACTAATTTCATCAGAAAGGCTATGCTAGTTATAGCCTTTCTTTTTATCATCGTTTATGCCACCACATCCATCGGCACGACTGCAACTAACTCCTGAGGTGGAAGTACTTTCAGAGCATGCTCGCGAATACGCTTCACCAAATTGGTACTATCTAAACCACACATAACCAATTGTTCTTCACGTAAAGCGTGATCAATGTACTCATCTGGCAAGCCTAAATTCAATACAGGAATTTGAATGTCCACCTGAGCTAAGTACTCATTTACGCCACTCCCTGCCCCGCCTAGTACCGCATTATCTTCAAGCGTAACTAACATATCGTGAGTTTGCGTCATGTTTAGAATTAAAGCTTCATCTAATGGCTTAACAAAACGCATATTCACTAGTGAGGCATCCAGCTCATCTGCAGCTAAACGAGCGTCCCCTAATAGTGAACCAAACAATAAAATCGCAATTCGTTTACCTTTACGCAAGACCTCGCCCTTACCTATTTCGTATTCCGTCATCACAGGATTAGGCATGATACCTACCCCTTTGCCACGGGGATAGCGCACGGCAGTAGGGGCATTTTGCTTGACGGCGGTATAAAGCATCTGCCGACATTCGTTTTCATCAGCAGGTGCCATAATAATCATATTAGGCACACAGCGCAGATACGATAAATCATAATTACCTGAGTGAGTGGGGCCATCAGCGCCCACCAGACCCGCGCGATCAATTGCAAACACAACCGGCAGATTTTGAATCGCCACATCATGGAGAAGCTGATCATAAGCACGTTGTAGGAAAGTAGAGTAAATAGCAACGACGGGCTTTAAACCTTCGCAAGCCATACCTGCTGCCACAGTAACAGCATGCTGCTCTGCAATACCCACATCAAAATAACGCTCTGGATACTCTTTAGCAAAGCGTACTAACCCTGAACCTTCACACATAGCCGGAGTAATCGCCATGATGCGTTTATCTTGAGCCGCCATATCACAGAGCCACTCACCAAATACTTGTGTATAGGTAGGCGTACTTTTCTTAGCCAAAGTACTAATGCCCGTTCCTAAATCAAAAGGTGATACACCATGATACATGCAAGGATCATTTTCGGCTGGCTCATAACCCTTACCTTTTTGAGTCACTACGTGCAGCAAGCGCGGGCCTTTAATCTGCTTGAGGTTTTGTAACACACTGGCCATTTCAGTGACATCGTGCCCATCAATAGGGCCAAAGTAATGAAACCCCATTTCCTCAAACCAAGTACTAGGCAATACCATGCCTTTCATATGCTCTTCGGTCAACTTAGCTAAACGTGATAATGAACGGCTACTAGAAAGTACTTTTTTGCCATTTTCGCGCATACTGGAATACATGCGTCCTGACAATAGCCGCGTTAAGTACTTATGTAACGCTCCCACATTAGGCGAAATAGACATTTCATTGTCATTGAGCACTACGAGTAAATCCGCATCTAAATCACCCGCATGATTGAGTGCTTCATACGCCATACCTGCGGTCATCGCACCATCACCAATAACGGCAATCGCTTGATAATCTTCATTTTTAGCTTTCGCCGCTAATGCCATACCTAATGCCGCACTAATCGAAGTACTTGAGTGCCCTACGCCAAAGGTGTCATAAGTACTTTCAGTACGCTTAGGAAACCCTGACAAACCCTCTTTTTGACGAATCGTCATCATTTCGTCACGACGCCCCGTTAGAATTTTATGAGGGTAAGCTTGATGTCCGACATCCCAGACTAAACGATCTTTGGGTGTATTGAAGACATAGTGTAAAGCTACGGCTAATTCGACAGTACCTAGGTTAGAAGAAAAATGCCCACCCGCTGTAGAGACGGTATCTAATAAGAATTGTCGCAACTCATTACAAACGGTGGGTAGCTCAGTGATGGGCAATTGCCGTAGTTCGGCAGGTGAGTGGATTTGTTCTAGCATTAGCATACCTCTCTTGCCACACTCACAGTTAACCCAACTGTAAGGTTAAAGCATTGTATTGTTGTGTAGCGGGACTTCATTATAGCGCCCTTAAATATACAGTGGTTGTTGTGCAGTTTTAGTGCACACGTTTTATAGTAAATTCAGCAATTTCGCGCAGTGCATCTGCACGTTGGTCAAAGTTTGCCAGAGCACTTAAAGCTTGATCATGTAAGGTTACAAGTTTTTGCTTAGCGGCAACCATCCCAATAATAGAGGGATAGGTAGGTTTATTAGCCGCTAAATCAGCACCTTGAGTTTTACCTAAGGTTGTAGTATCGCTTTCAATATCTAAAATATCGTCCTGAACCTGAAAAGCCAAACCCACACAATCCGCATAATGATCCAAATTATGCTCTTGCTCTGGCGTAGCATTTGCCCCTTTAGCCGCCATTTTTACGCTGGCTCTGATTAAAGCACCTGTTTTGTAGCGATGCATTAATTCAAGCTCAGCCTCAGTCAGTACTCGCCCTACAGCGGCTAAGTCAATCGCCTGCCCACCCACCATACCTTGTGAACCAGATGCTTGTGCAAGTACTTGTATCATCTGGATACGTTGTAAAGTCGTTAAAGTAGGAGAATCAGTAGCCAGTAACTCAAAAGCCAATGCTTGTAAGGCATCTGCCGCTAAAATCGCGGTCGCTTCATCATAGGCTTTATGACAGGTAGGCTGACCTCTGCGTAGATCATCATCATCCATGGCTGGCAAATCGTCGTGAATCAGTGAATACACATGAATACATTCAATAGCACTGGCAGCAGCATCTAGTACTTCAGGTGCCTGCCCTAAAGCCTGTCCCGTGGCATAGACCAACATGGGGCGCATTCGTTTACCGCCGTTTAATACGGAGTAGCGCATAGCCTCATGTAAACGTTGTGGGGTAATTGCAGGGTTTGGAAGTACTTGATCTAGTACTTGCTCGATACGAGATTGGTAAGATTTTAATAAGGGGCTAAGCGCCATTATTATTGCCCCTCTGGTAAAGCCATTAATGAGGTTTCTGTATCGTCAGGATGCAGCACTCGAACTCGTTGATCGGCATGAGCTAGAGCTTCTTGGCAAATACGCGTCAATTGTACGCCCTGCTCATAGGCTTTTAGCGCCTCATCTAGAGATAATTGTCCCGTTTCCATGTTATGCACAATATGCTCTAAAGACTGCAATGCTTCCTCAAAGGACGGTGTTGAATTAGTTTTTGCTTTAGCCATCACGTCTTAGCCTGTGCTCTCCATTAAATTTGCTTAGTAAAGCGTAACTGTCTTGGAACCGCAAGAAATTACACAAGTTGAGAAACTATCACTGGTCTCTCAACCCGCCTGAATCGCTAATAGTGTGGTGAAACTTTGAAATCAATGCGTAATTTGATTATCGGTAATAGCATTAAAAATAGCTATTTGATCAGCGGTAGCCTCAGCTTGATAACGCTTCTTCCAGTCGTTATAAGGCATACCATAAACTATCTCACGGGCTTGTTCATAACTCACTTCAAGACCTTGTTCATTAGCTGCCCCACTATACCACTTTGCCATACAGTTACGGCAAAACCCCGCCAAATTCATTAGATCAATATTTTGTACATCTGTACGCTTTTGGAAATGACTAACCAATTTACGCCACGCAGCGGCTTCTAGCTCCAAACGAGTTTGCTCATCCATTACGGCTACTCTTAAAAATTGCACAACTTAAGGTAAAAAATAATATCGTGATCGGATTGTTGTTTGCTACGTCCACCAATTTCTTCACTATCTAAAAAGCGCAAAGCAAACCGCTGCTTACCCGCACTAATTTCAGGGTAGTAACGCTCATCACTGGGTAACATAATTTGGAGGAGTTGATAGGGCTTTCGACTGTCTAAAGTCATTTGAAAAAAGCCGTCTTTAGCAACAACTTCCGTTGTATCACAACAATTACGAATAAGATTGAGCGCAAAAGTTAGTGCATCAGCTGACACTTGGTAAGGCTGAGACCATGACTCTAGATTCTCCATCCGAGCCTCAATGGGACGTTGATACCAGAAATGCAGTGCGGGGCTATCAAAACCATTTAACCCGCCTGGTAAGACTGAACGTTGGCGTAGATTGCTAAAAAAAGCATGGTCACGTAAATGATTACCTAATTGACTAGGCAAGTCATGTAACTGACTAGTATGGTGTTGAAGTTGGTCTAGTATAGTGGTTAGTGTTTCACTAGCTTCGTCACTAGTATAGGTTTGTTTAGCTACTAACCGAATACGATCTAACTCTTTAATCACCTCGCCCTTGAGGTCAACCCGCGCTGATAGGCTATATAAGTCTAACAAAACTAGCAAAGCTGCTAAAGAATCCTCAGGTGATGCATTAGGATCACGTACATGATAGCGATAGCGTTTTACTAACGCTTCTAACCGTAAGAAGAGGCGTATCTTTTCGGTCAGGGGTTGTTCATAAATAATCATAACAGTGCTCTGTTGCCTCTATAAGTCGTCAATGTTGATAACACACTATCCCTGTGAGTACTAGACTACTTAGTTACGGGTGAGACATGTTAAGCAATTTGACATGTAATTCATCAACAGCTTGGTATAACTGTTCCAAGGTAGTGGAATTGTCAAGTACATCAGTAGCATGTTGTAAACGTACTTCCCGAGAAACCTGACTTTGCATAATTTGGCGTATTAATGTTTCAGAACTATGATCACGCTGTAATACACGTTCTATTTGTTGCTGTGGCAAACAGTCGACCACCACTACACGATCGCATAGGCTTTTATAACCCTTTTCGATTAAGAGTGGAACATCAATGAGTACATAGGGTGCACTTTTATGAAGATCAACCTCATTTTGAATCCGTTGTCGAATAACAGGATGCAAAATAGCTTCTAATTGTTGTAGTTGTGTAGGATTAGAAAAAACTAACTCACGGAGCTTTGTGCGATTCAGTGCACCTTCCGAGGTTAGAATATCAGCGCCAAAGGCGGCAGATAATTGTGCTAGAGCAGGTTCTCCAATCGCTACCACTTGGCGAGCGATTAGATCTGCATCCACAACGGGAACGCCATGTGCCTTAAACCGACTAACTGCAGCACTCTTGCCGCAGCCAATCCCGCCTGTCAAACCCACTCTAAGCATTGTAATGAATGCTTGAGGAGCGACTAGGCGATTAAACTAAAACGCGGTCGCGTGATAATCACGTATTAACCAGCGTTGGCAAGCGCTAATGCTTTTAATTTGGCATTTAGACGGCTTTTATCACGTGCCGCTTTATTCTTATGAATAATGCCTTTGTCTGCTGTTGAATCAATAACAGAGATTGCAACTTGGAATGCTTTTTGAGCTTCTTCTTTGTTACCCGCAGTGATAGTTGCTTGAGTATTTTTAACTAACGTGCGCATACGTGAACGTAAGTGTTTGTTGAGCATGCGGCGTTTTTCAGTTTGACGCACACGCTTCTTGGCAGATGCTATATTAGGCAAGGGTTTTCTCCAGAAATAACCGTTCCAAAATAAAGCGCGTATTATGCAGATAAGTGACCTTGCCAGCAACTATTGTCAAGCTAAAGTCGTGAAAATATTCTAACTCAGGGCTGAAAGCGTCCTAAAATGCCATCTAGCTCATCTAAACTATTATATTCAATCACTAACTTACCCTTACCACGCTTCGTATGATTAATCGAAACTTTCGCCCCTAATGTCTCAGCTAGCGAGTCTTGTAAGGCGCGAATGTTAACGTCAGGCTTAGTACTTAGCACTTGAGTAGGCTTAGTCTCTAAGGTTTGCTTCACTAATTGCTCAGTAACACGCACGCTTAACTGCTGTGTTACAATGCGCTCAGCTAATCTTGATTGTTGCTTTTGGTCTTTTAAACTCAATAATGCACGAGCATGCCCAGAGCTTAACTCATTACGCTCTAACATACTTTTTAAGTTATCAGGCAATTCAATTAAACGTAATTGATTAGTGATAGCGGCTCGTGAGCGCCCTACTGCATCAGCGGTTTGTTGATGAGTTAGACCAAACTCGTCAATCAAACGTTTTAAAGCATTCGCTTCTTCGATAGCATTTAAATCTTGGCGCTGGATATTCTCAATCAATGACAGCGCAGCAGCGGCTTGGTCAGGTATATCGCGCACCACAGCCGGTATATCCGTCAAACCTGCGATTTGACAGGCTCGCCAACGGCGTTCCCCTGCGATTAACTCATACTTACCTGACTCTAGTCTACGTACCACCACGGGTTGAATCAGACCTTGGCTTTTAATAGAGGCTGCCAGTTCTTGTAAGGCAGCTTGATCCATATAAGTACGTGGCTGATAGCGTCCGGGTTGAATTTGATCTAATGGAATCTTTTTCAAGGAAGCTTGATTACTTAGAGGTGGTTCTAGTGCTGCCGATTTAGTACTTAATAGCGCATCCAAACCACGACCTAATACGGTTTTCTTTACCATTCAATCACGTCCTCAGAGGATTCTTGCTGAGTCAAACGCAGTACTTCAGACGCTAATGCTAAGTAAGCCAAGGCACCCCGTGAGCTTTTATCATAGTCTAATACGGGCAAACCATGACTAGGTGCTTCAGCTAAGCGGATATTACGAGGTATTACCGTTGTGTACAGTTTATTGCCAAAATGATTAGCCAATTGCTCTGACACATCCTTTGCTAAATTACTGCGGGGGTCATACATGGTACGTACTAAACCGAATAACTCTAGCTGAGCATTAGCACTGCCACGGATTTGCTCAATCGTTCCCATTAAGGCAGTTAAACCCTCTAAAGCATAATACTCGCACTGCATAGGAATAATGACCCCATTCGCCGCAACAAGGCTATTAACGGTCAACATATTCAATGAAGGAGGACAGTCGATAATCACATAATCAAAATCAGTTAATAAAGGAGCCAGTACTTGCTTTAAACGATACTCGCGCTTACTAGCCCCCATTAGCGTTACCTCGGCCTCTGTCAAATCTGGGGTGCCGGGCAAAGCAAATAAAGTAGAGTGCTCGCCACCTATTTGCTTAAGCAGGGTACGAGCAGGTGAGCGCTCTAAGAGTACGTCATTAAGGGTTAAAGGTTGGTCATGCTTATCAATACCTACGCCTGTCGTGGCATTGGCTTGTGGATCCATATCAATGAGCAGTACTCGTTTACGCAAAGCAGCCAAAGCAGCAGCTAAATTCACACTAGTCGTGGTTTTACCTACGCCACCTTTTTGATTAGCAATTGCGATAATTTGAGCCATTCCTGTCCCTTTGTCCCTACATTCGATTCGGTTGTAATTCTAATAGATGTCGTTCAGCATGCAGATTAGGCACCTGTAAGGTGTGACTAGACACCACATCCCACTCTTGCGGCAAATCTGTAATTTCTTCCATCGGATAGCGTCCCTTCATAGCATAAAGTACTCCATCATAAGTGAGGTGCTGCCCTGAAGTTTGTACAAACTCCAATAATGATGAAAACGCTCGACTAATAATGCCATTAAATAATTGTGGCGGCGTCCAACTTTCTACCCGCGTCTGTACGACCGTCACATTACGCAAGCGTAACTCACCCACGGCTTGCTGGATGAAACGAGTTTTCTTGCCATTAGTATCTAATAAAGTCCAATGCTGTTCGGGATACAGTACTGCTAAAGGAATCCCCGGTAAACCTGCTCCACTTCCCACATCAAGTAAGTACTCGCCTTTTACATGCGGAGCCACACTGAGGCTATCCCATAAATGTACTACTAACATTTCATCAGGATTACGCACAGCGGTCAGGTTATAGAATTTATTCCAGCGTTGCAGTAGCTTTAAGTACTCCACTAATTGCTGTTGTTGTGAAGTACTCGCGGTTAAACCCAACGCTTGCCAGCCTTGTTGCCATTGAATTGAATCAAGCACTTTGTCGCAATGCTCCCAAAGTATTTTTCTTTAATGCTACCAATAGCAATGAAATCGCAGCGGGAGTAATCCCCGGAATGCGTGAGGCTTGTCCAACAGTAGCGGGCTTTTGAGCTTGTAATTTTTGGCGCACTTCATTAGATAAACCAGGTACTTTGCCGTAATCCATGTCTAATGGGAGCACCGTACTTTCTTGGCGCTCTTGACGAGCGATTTCTTCAGTTTGGCGCTCAATATAGCCTGCGTATTTGATTTGGATCTCGACTTGCTCAATGACCTTTTCATCTAAAGGAGTACTTTGTGCCTGAGCAGGCTCTAGTGTCATTAAATTGTTATAGGTCACTTGGGGTCGAGCTAGTAATTCAGCTAAACGATATTCACGACCTAAGGTATCGCCCAGTACTTGAATACTTTGCTCATCAGTAATTTGATGAGGACGAATTAATACTTCTTTCAAACGTTGTTGTTCACGTTCAATCGCTTCACGTTTGCGACTAAACGCTTCCCAACGCACATCATCGACTAAGCCTAGTTCGCGTCCGATTTCAGTCAACCGCAAATCAGCATTATCTTCACGCAACAATAAACGATGCTCAGCACGGCTGGTAAACATGCGATAAGGCTCTTGAGTCCCTTGAGTAATAAGATCATCGACCAATACACCGATATACGCCTGATCTCGACGCGGATACCAGCCTTCCTGACCTTGAGCCATACGCGCTGCATTTAAACCCGCCAGTAGCCCCTGCGCTGCTGCTTCTTCGTAGCCTGTCGTGCCATTGATTTGACCCGCAAAAAACAAGCCTTCAATAGCACGAGTTTCCAAGGTGGGTTTTAAATCACGCGGATCAAAAAAGTCATACTCAATCGCGTAGCCCGGACGGGTAATATGAGCATTTTCAAACCCTTCCATCGAGCGCACGATTTGATACTGCACATCAAAGGGTAAACTTGTGGAAATACCATTAGGATACAGTTCGTAAGTGTCTAACCCTTCGGGCTCTATAAAGATTTGATGACGATCACGATTAGCAAACCTTACTACCTTATCCTCAATCGAAGGACAATAACGAGGACCCACCCCCTCAATCACTCCGGTGTACATAGGCGAACGATCCAATGCACCCATAATGAGTTCGTGAGTGTGCGGATTAGTGTAAGTAATATGGCAACTAATCTGACGCGGATGCTCCTCTACTGAACCTAAAAATGAAAAAACCGGAACAGGATTGTCGCTGGGCTGCTCTGCTAATTTACTAAAATCAACAGAACGCGCATCAATACGCGGTGGAGTACCTGTTTTTAAGCGTTGTACTCGTAAGGGTAATTCACGCAAACGTTGCGATAAATTAAAGGCGGGCGGATCACCTGCTCGTCCACCACTATAATTTTCCAAACCAATATGGATTTTGCCAGCCAAGAAAGTACCTGCAGTAAGTACTATCGTTTTAGCATCAAACCGCACACCCATTTGGGTGACTGCTGCTACCGCCCTACCCTTTTCAACAATAATGTCATCAACAGGCTGTTGGAATAGATCGAGGTTTGGTTGACCTTCAACAATCGCTCGTACTGCGGCTTTATAGCGAATCCGATCTGCTTGGGCACGAGTAGCTCGTACTGCTGGACCTTTACTGGAGTTTAAAATTCTAAATTGAATACCACCACGGTCAGCAGCATGCGCCATTGCCCCCCCCATAGCATCAATTTCTTTGACCAAATGACCTTTGCCAATGCCACCAATGGCAGGGTTGCAGCTCATTTGTCCAATCGTTTCGATATTATGGGTCAGTAATAATGTCTTTTGTCCCATGCGAGCGGCTGCTAATGCTGCTTCTGTACCAGCATGTCCGCCGCCGATTACAATTACATCATAGGTGATGGGATAGCGCATGACAGTTACCTATTCTTAACAATTTAGTGAGGCATGGGCATGAGTACTTTGTTGCGGTGACTCAGGCGAAATACCTAAACGCTTAAACAACTCACGATCGTGATTTTCTTCAGGATTATCCGTGGTCAGAAGTTTATCGCCATAGAAAATCGAATTCGCCCCAGCAAAGAAACACCATGCCTGAGCTTCGTCAGTCATTTCAGTACGCCCTGCTGATAAGCGTACATACGATTGAGGCATAAGAATCCGAGCGACGGCAATGACACGAATAAACTCAAATGGGTCGAGTTTAGGATTGTCTGCCATAGGCGTTCCTTCAATCCGTACGAGGTCATTAATCGGTACAGAGTCAGGATGAAACTTCATATTGGCTAACTGTTGTAATAATCGGGCGCGATCTTTACGAGTTTCACCTAAGCCCAAAATGCCTCCTGAACACACATGAATACCAGCGTCCCGCACAGCTTCTAGGGTATCTAAACGATCTTGATAAGTTCGGGTGGTAATGACTTGCCCATAAAACTCAGGAGATGTGTCCAAATTATGATTGTAATAATCCAACCCTACGGCCTTCAGACGTTGAGCTTGGTGTGACTGAAGCATGCCTAATGTTACACAGGTTTCCATGCCTAAGGCTTTAACACCTTGCACCATTTCAGCAACAGCTTCGAGATTTTTATCGGTGGGATTACGCCATGCGGCTCCCATACAAAAACGCGTAGCACCATTGCGTTTAGCTTGCTCGGCAGATGCAAGTACTTCCTCTAAAGGCATTAAACGCTCACGTTCAACACTCGTATCGTAGCGAGCACTTTGCGAACAATAACCGCAATCCTCTGGACACGCGCCAGTTTTAATACTTAGTAAAGTACTCACTTGTACTTCATTAGCTGAAAAATTAGTGCGATGTACTTGATGTGCCTTAAACATTAAATCACTAAAAGGCAAATCAAATAATTCAAGTACTTCACTAATATGCCAATCGTGGCGAATGCTGGTCATGCCCTAACCTCGTCAATGGGAAACGGTTACATCATACCATTTTTCATGATTAATCTTGATAATTTGGTAAATCGCAGAAGGAACAAGTACTAATGCACATAGTACCCATACTTGCCACCAGTACTTTACAAAAAAATCAAAAGAAGCAAACGTTAATATCGGTACAAATGAACCTGCCAGTCCATAATAAATATAAGTACCTATTTGGGTGTAATATCCTACTCGTGGATTAGGATGATGTCTTAGCATGGCATAGGTAATGATAGCCCCGCCAAACCACAAGATAAAAAAAGGTACAGGGAGTAATCCTGCCAAAATATTGCCATAATAGAACCATTTAGCACTACCTTGGGCTTGCTGGGCTGTTACTATTTGAGTAGATTTTGGAGTCATGCTCATCATCCTTATATAAACACAAAAACCGGCACTAGGCCGGTTTTTGAATGTTTCAGTCAACCTTTAACTTATTCAGCAGCGGCTTTAGACTCAACCAGTGTTACATAAGCCATAGGTGCGTTGTCACCAGGACGGAAACCACACTTAATAATGCTTAAATAACCACCGGGACGAGTTTTAAAACGTGGGCCGATATCGTTAAATAGTTTTGCCACAATTTCTTCGTCGCGTAAACGTGCGAACACAATACGACGGTTGTGGATAGAATCATTCTTAGCACGAGTGATCAAAGGCTCCACTACACGACGCATTTCTTTTGCTTTCGGTAGTGTCGTTTTAATCGCCTCATGGCGCAGTAGGGCATTAGTCAAACTTTGTAATAACGCCTTACGATGGCTGCTATTACGGCTCAGTTGACGCCCAATATTACGATGACGCATTTATAACATCCTTCCAAACGAATGGGTAATTAACCCATTTTGTTATCTCTATGATCTAGACCAGCAGGCGGCCAATTATCAAGCTTGGTTCCAAGTGTTAAACCGTGAGAAGCAAGCACTTCCTTAATTTCAGTCAGTGATTTCTTACCCAGATTTGGAGTCTTTAACAGCTCAGTTTCAGTACGTTGTACCAAATCACCAATATAGAATA
>JBDKGX010000005.1:0-59608 GCA_039797965.1 Pseudomonadota bacterium | reverse complement strand
AAAATCAGGCATTCAAATGGGATATACCCACTCAATATCCTTTGCCCGTCGTTCCTGCTTCTAATCCTATGACTGAGGAAAAATTTCAATTAGGGCGTCATTTATTTTATGACCAACGTTTGTCGGGTAATGGCACTCAGTCATGTGCCTCTTGCCACCAGCAAGACAAAGCTTTTACGGATGGTCTAACACATCCGTTAGGAGCAACAGGCGAGATGCACCCTCGTCACTCTCAAGCACTGGTCAATGTTGCCTACAACGCCTCCGTGAATTGGGGTAATCCCACCACAGTTATATTAGAGCAACAACCTGCTGTACCTTTATTTGGTGAGTTTCCTGTTGAATTAGGGGTGACTGATCAAAATAAAGTACAAGTACTTCAAAGGCTAAAAGACGAACCGCGTTATGCCGCTTTGTTTAATGCTGCCTTTGCAGGTCAAGCGGATCCCATTAATTTCGATAATATTATTTTAGCGCTTGCTAGTTTTGTGCGAGGTCTAACTAGTTTTAATAGTCCGTTGGATAGTTTTGAAGAGGGTAATACCTTTGCTATTTCTGAGGAAGCTAAACGGGGTCGCGATTTGTTTTTTGATGAGCGCACTGAGTGTTTCCATTGTCACGATGGTTTTAATTTTTCTTTATCTACTTATGACAGCTCCCAGCAGTTTGCCAATACAGTCTTTTTTAATAATGGGCTTTATAACGTTGGTAATACGGGGGCTTATCCCGAAGGCGGGCAGGGTATTTTTGAAATTACCGGAAAGCCTGAGGATATGGGGCGGTTTCGCCCACCCACACTACGCAATATCGCAGTCACAGCGCCCTATATGCACGATGGCAGCATTACCACACTAGAAGACGTAGTCCGCCACTATAACGCTGGGGGGCGCAATATTAGTGCTGGTGTAAATGCGGGGGATGGGCGATTTAATCCTTATAAAAGTAGTTTTGTGCGGGAAATGGGCTTGAGTGAGGTTGAAGTCAAAGCCTTAGTTGCCTTTTTACAAACGCTGACCGATCAAGACTTTCTAACTAACCCACGCTATGCCAATCCTTGGGGGACTAACTGATGCGATTTGTGACCTTATTAGCGCTGTTGCCATTGAGTGTAAATGCTGCATCTACTCTCGATCCTAGTACTCATCAACACGATCATAGTGTTGAAGCAGATAGCAACATCAGTATCGGTGCAATGGCAAGTGTATCGGTGTTTTCCAAAGGAGCGGTAGAGAGTGATCAATTATGGCGTATTCCGGGGGCGCTTATGGGCGGACATGCTACACCCGTTGGCAAAGGCGCAAGAGTCGATCATGCAGCATTATGGGGGCAATATAAGATTAGTCCCAAATGGGATATTCAAGCAAAGCTAGCCGCTCATGATGAAGGTACGGGAGAGCTTTCACCCGAATTACAACACTTACAGTTTAATTTCAAACCCCATCATAAAGTACTCATGAGTGTAGGGCGGATGAGTTCGGAAAGTACCCCTAGTCTGAGCCACCACCAAGGTTCAGTTGCTTTCAATGAAGCGACTTTAATGGCGGATACTTTGTTTGGACGTCATGTGCATGATGCAGGTGTGCGGATTAATACCCAACTTAATCAGTACTTAGATATAGGGATTGAAGCATGGAATGGTGATTTCTTTCCCGCCAGCAAAGGCGAAGGTGCTCAAGATATTTACGTGAAAATCAATAAAGATTGGCAGGATTGGAATATAAAAACAGGCGCTTGGGCGATGCAATCTCAAGCCGTTTCGCGAGGCGATGATCGTTATAATAATAGCGGGCATAGCCATACAACCGCCACTAGTACTACGCCTGTTGATGTATTGTTTACAGGCGATACCAAACTCAATGGTGTGTGGGGTGATATTGGGCGGAGTAATGCCAAAGGTTTAACAGTAGGTATGCAATACGAAGCAGCAGTTTCTAAAAGTACTGGAAGTTTAGCCGATAGTACTCGCAAAGCAGGCTACAGCAATCAGTACTCTAGTTATGCAATAACTCCTTATTTGGATTACAAAAAAATCCAAGTCAGTTATCGAACTGAACGACTAGATTTAAACAACACCGTGATGGGTGGTGGAGCCAATATCATTGCCACAGAAGCGAATTTAAAAAATAGTCGTAGTCCTAAACGTGATACGGTGCAAGCTTCGTGGCGTTTAACTCCGAGCTTAAGTACTTCCGTTGCTTATACCCGTGATAAGACGTTGACCGAAAAAGCGGAAAGCCGCATGAGTGTCGGGCTACAATGGCATGATGTACTGTATAAGCATTAAAGTACTCGTTTATTCAACGAGTACTTTAGTATCATTAACGATAAAGTAACTCAGGTAGAATCAATGAGATAGCGGGTATTAAAGTAATCAGCAATAAGCGAATAATATCCGCGCCAATGAAAGGCATAATCCCTTTGAAGATGGTTTTAGTAGAAGTGTCTTTAAGTACTCCACTTAATACAAACACGTTGAGACCGACAGGGGGCGTAATTAAACTAATTTCAGTCACGATTACTACTAAAATACCGAACCAGACCAAGTCAAAGCCCAAGTGCTGCACAATAGGGTAAAAGATGGGCACGGTGAGTAATAACATAGACAGGCTTTCTAGGACGCATCCTAAGATGAGATAAATGCCAATAATCATAAAGATAACCGTCAAAGGGGCAACATCATAACTGGTAATGAGTGCCACTAACTGATCTGGTAACCCTGCACGATTCACAAAAGCGGAGAAGATTAAAGCGCCTATCACGACCATAAATAATGAAGCAGAGGTTTGTGTCGTTTCCGCTAAGACCGCATACAAGCTCCGCCATGTCAAAGAACGACGGAGCAATGCAATCAGTAAAGCGCCCCCAGCCCCCACTCCTGCCGCTTCGGTAGGGGTAAATAGACCACCATAAATGCCCCCCATCACCAGTCCAAACAAAGCAACAATTCCAAACACATCTTTAAAAGCAGCGCTGCGTTCTTCTTGAGGTAAAGGATCGCCTTTAGGACCCGCTTGAGGATTGCGCCAGACCGTCCATGCCACTGCCCCTACATATAACACAATGCCTAACATGCCCGGCAGAAAGCCTGCTGCAAATAATTCACGAATACTTTGCTCGGTCATAATGCCATAAATGACTAAAATAACACTGGGTGGAATGAGAATGCCTAACGTACCTCCCGCTGCAATGGAGGCGGCTGCTAAGGAGTCGCTATAACCATACTTACGCATAGGTGGCATAGAGACTTTTGCCATCGTTGCGGCTGTAGCTAGGCTTGACCCACAAATTGCTGAAAATCCACCACAAGCTACTACCGTAGCCATGGCAAGCCCACCGCGTAAATGCCCTAAAAAAGCATACGAGGCTTTATACAAAGCGTTAGAAAGTCCAGACTGAGTGATTAGGTTACCCATTAAAATAAACAAGGGAATCACCGATAAACCATAGTCTTGCGAGGTATCAATGACTACTCGTGCAGACATAGACAAGGTTGCAACCCAGTTAAAATTATTGAGCGAAGCAAATCCAAAAAAGCCCACTAAGCCTAGTGCCAAACCAATAGGCATACGCAAGAAAATTAAAATCAGTAAGACGGCAAAGCCAATTAATGAGGTTTCCATCGCTTTAGTCCTTTGGTTTTGCCATCACTTGCTGATAGCGTTTAAGGGTGAGGTAAATCCCCACCGTTAGCATCAGCGCAGCCGTTATCCAGCACATAATCCCCATAAACTCGATAGGTAGACCCACTGGAATCTGTAAGAAGTCAGTTATTTCATTATGGCTTAATGAGCGTTCGCCTAAGACCATTAGCCTTTGCCCAATAAAGACTAACCCGATAGCACCTAAGATATGAAAAATCACGGTACGAATCATATGAATTTTGGGTGGAATATAATCATCTAAAATGTCCACTACTACATGCTCATTACGCCACGAAATGACAGGTAATGCCGTGAAAATAATCAGACACAGCGTTACTTGAGTCAGCTCAGTAGAGCCAGTCAGTGGTTTATTTAGAAACGTACGCCCTAATACATCGATAAAAGTAATTGCCATTAAGCCCATTAAAATCGTGCCAGAAATGACATTCATAATTACCGCCAGCCAATGAATGGGGGCAGGCTCTAGTGCCACAGTGGCATTATGACTAGGAGTAGTGGACATAATGATTACTGTCCTGTTTTAGCGGTTTCGCGGAAGTCTTTTAGAGCAGCCGCTGCATCAACACCACTGTCTTTAACGGAGGTTAACCATTCATCATCTAAGCCTTTAGTTAGTTCAGCGAACTCTTTGAGTACTGGTTCAGGGGCATCTTGAATGGTATTGCCTGAGGCTTTAGCATCGGCTTCGCCTTCATCAGCTTCTTTCTTCCACGCATCCCCCGCTAATTTAGAGAGTTTTTCACCAGAGACCGACATAATGGCATTACGGTCTTTTTCATCTAGACTCGCCATAAAGTCTTGATTGAGCACGACTCCAAAGCTACCTAAGTACATGCCACCACCGGGAAACTTTAGGGTAAAGGGTGCTACTTCTTTAATACGTAGTGTTTTCTTTTCACCCATAGGCATAAAGACACCATCTACGACACCTTGAGAGAGCATTTCATAAACTTTAGAGCCGGGAGCAGCAACTCCTTCAATACCCATACGTTTGGCAATAGCAGTTTGAATCCCGCCCCCAATGCGCATTTTTTTGCCTTTTAAGTCCGCTAAGCTGGTGATGGGTTTTATAGAGTGGATTTGTCCAGGGCCATGTGTAAATAAGCCTGCCACGATAACGCCTTTATGCTCATCAGCTTTGGCTAGATATTTTTCATAGGTTTTCCAATATGCAACAGAGGCTGCTGCAGAGTCAGCTTCCAAGCCTGGTAGCTCAGCCATAGCAGTCAATTTAAAGCGACCAGGATAATAGCCGTGGAAAATCCAGCCTGCTTCATAAGCGCCGTCTTGTACTTGATCAAGTACTGACTTGGGATCACCGCCGGGGTATTCAATTTTAAGTTTAACCCGACCTTCGGTGGCCTCTTCAATCCACTTGCCCCAAGTAGGCAGCACATTCGCATTCATAGTGTGTGCAGGAGGTAGCCATGAACTGACACGAATGGTTTGCTCGGCAAAGGCTTGTGAGGTGGCTAATAGGGAAAATAAAGCAAAACCCAAAGCAGGTTTAAAGAAAGGTCTCATAGTACTCCTCCAAATACATTGTAGCGGTTGGCACTAAACAGTGTTGGGGCTTAATCAGCAAAAGCTAATAATCCCAGCAAGTTAGTAGACAATAAAATGACACAAGAAAATAAGTTTTTCAACGTATTTTTGTATCATTTTGCAACGTTCCAAGGAGGTATAGATACTTTTTAATCAGGACGAGTAAGTACTTCCAGTGTGGCTAAATATTGTAAAGCTCGTTCACGCCCCTGCCCACACATCTCTTGTTCAGGTTTAAAGTCATCACACACTTGCGGACGCTCCGCTTTACCAAAAATGGCACAACGATAATCTTGCGTTAAATGCACACAACGCACCCCTGCGGGTTTACCCAGCGGCATCAACGGAATAGGGCTGGAAATGGATTGTGCAATACAACACGCCCCACATTGAGGCTGACACTCCATAGTAAGTACTCGATAAGTTAGAGATAAAAAGAGTAGGAGTGTAACCCAATAGCATTAAGAGTTAGTGAGTTTTATTGCTGTCGCTCAGTTTGTAGTAATTGATTTAATTCACTTACACAAGAGCCGCAATTAGTGCCTGCTTTTAAACAAGTACCAATCGCTTGTACAGAGGTTAAGCCTTGTTGTTGAATTGCTTGACGGATAGTGTTTTCACCCACATTAAAGCAGGAGCAAATAATACGACCTTGATCAGGTTGAGCGGTGAAGGGTTTGCCACTCAGTACTTGATTACGTTGTGGGGTAGTGAACGTTTCTTGAGTAAGCAATGAGGTGAGCCACTGGCGGCTGGGTAGGGCTTGAGTGGTGGGGCTGATAAATAAACATAGTGCCAAACGTTGCTCTTGCCATAACGCTAAACGGTAGTGGTGTTGAGTATTATCACAGTACTCCATGTAGCCTTGCTCAGTCTTAAGGGCAGTAAACCATGGCGTTTTGAAGTCTGCTAAAGTACTTGAGGCTAGGGTGTAACACCATCCACCTTTAATTTTATAACGTGACCAATATTCAGATGGGATAGCAATGGGTTCACGAGTGATCAGTACTCCTTGCCATTGTGCCGGATAAGGTCGAATCGCTACTACAGCGTGTTTACTTTCTGGTTGCCCCGAAATAGGGTCAGTTTCAGCAGGAATCACTGTACTGAGATTAGCAGCACTACTAAATTGTTGATTCCAATGCATAGGAACAAAAAGGCTACCCCGTGATTGTTTGGGGTTGACTTTAATCCTTAAAATGAGCTTGCCCAACTCATTATAAACCTCAGCCAGATCACCATTAGCTAGGAAGTATCGTGCTGCGTCTTCGGGATGAATGTCCACATAAGGCTCAGTACTATGAGCTGATAAACGCTCAGTGATACCTGTGCGCGTTAGAGTGTGCCAGTGATCGCGGACTCGCCCAGTATTCAATACTGACGGATAAGTAACACAAGGCTTAGTGCGAGGAGGGCGGGGCGTAATGGCAATAAATTGTGCTTTACCAGTGGAGGTGAAAAAGGTTTGATCCGTAAATAAGCGTTTTGTACCGTGGGGCGCATTGAGTGTCACAGGCCATTGGGTCGGAAGCAATTCATCATAGTCTTGTTGGGTTAATTGCTGCCAAGCACTTAAATTAAAACAGCGCTCACCCTGATTTTCAAACGCTGAGAGTGCCGCATGTTCACGGAAAATAGCCGCCGTGGAGGGGTAATCAAAGTACTGGGCAAAGCCTAACGCTTGAGCCACTTCGCAAATAATTTGCCAATCCGGTTTAGCTTCAGCAGGTGCAGGTAAAAAAGGATGTTGGCGAGAAATACGGCGCTCAGTATTAGTCACCGTACCATTACGCTCTCCCCATGTAAGAGCAGGCAATAAAATATCTGCAAACGCGGTAGTATCCGTATGGCGTACACAATCCGATACAATCACTAATTCACATTGTCCTAAAGCCCGCTTGACCTGTTCGGTATCAGGTAAGCTCACGACAGGGTTAGTTGCCATGATCCAAACAGCTTTGACCTTACCTTGTTCAATCGCTTGAAAGAGGTCTACGGCTTTGAGTCCGGCTTTAGTGGCAATAGTAGGGGATTGCCAAAAACGCTGTACCCGCTCACGGTGAATAGGATTATCAATCTCCATGTGAGCAGCTAGTTGATTCGCTAATCCACCTACTTCTCGCCCACCCATAGCATTGGGTTGCCCCGTAAATGAAAAAGCTCCCCTACCGCTTTTGCCAAGCCGCCCTGTGAGCAAGTGGCAATTAATAATGCTATTGCCCTTATCCACGCCACTGGAGGATTGATTAATACCTTGTGAAAACACGGTAACAACTTTTTCAGTATGGGCAAATAGTTGGAAAAACTGTCGTACTTCGGTTTCGGTTAGCTGACATTGTAGCGCCACAGCTTGGATAGTGGGTGAGCTGAGATTAGCGGTGTGTAAAGCGGCTTCAAATCCTTCTGTTGAGTACTCAATAAAAGTACTATCTTGATAGCCATTAGCAGCTAGATACACTAACAAACCATTAAATAAAAGGGCATCAGTCCCAGAGGCTAAGCCTAAATGTAAATCAGCACTTTCTGCTGTTTGAGTACAGCGAGGGTCAATGGTGATAATCTTGAGCGTGGGGTTATTTTGTTTGGCTTGCATAATCCGCTGATAAAGTACCGGATGACACCAAGCAGTATTACTCCCCACCAAAACAATTAGGTCAGCCTCGTCTAAATCTTCGTAACTACAACTTACTAAATCTTCACCAAAGGCGCGTTTATGCGCAGCCACCGCCGATGACATACATAACCGCGAATTGGTATCAATATTTGCAGAGCCAATAAACCCTTTCATAAGTTTATTGGCAACGTAGTAATCTTCCGTTAGTAATTGCCCTGATACGTAAAAGGCTACAGCATCAGCACCGTGCGTTTGGATAATCTGTTGAAAACGCTTAGCAATGGTTTGTGTAGCGGTTGACCAATCTACTCGTTGCCCTGCTATTTCGGGATAAAGCAATCGATCAGGATGATCCAGTGTTTCCGCTAGTGCAGAGCCTTTAGAGCATAAGCGTCCTGCATTAGCAGGGTGATTAGGATCACCTTTTACTTTAAAACCCCCTTTTGCGTTGGCTTCAACCAACACCCCACAGCCCACCCCACAGTAAGGGCAAGTACTACGTATTGCCGTCATTATTCAGCATCCTTAAATGATTCAGGATCGAGCTGTAAATAGATTTTGCCCTCCACGATTTTAACAGGATAAGTATTGGCACAGCCTTGATCCGGAGCCAGTACTTCACCAGAGGCTAAATTCAACTTCCAATTATGTAACGGGCAGGTCACCGTGGTGCCATGCATAATGCCTTGTGATAAAGGGCCTTTTTTATGGGGGCAGGCATCATTAATTGCAAAGACCTGATTATCTGTACTGCGAAACACCGCAATACTTTTGGTACGGGTTTTGATTAAACGTGAACCCAACACAGGAATATGATCCAGTTCAACTACTTCAATCCATTTGGTCATTATCAAGTACTCCGGTGATTAGGCTGAAATAGCGATGGGGGTAAATTCATTAGCGCGTAAACCATTGGCGATTTGTTGCCATGGGTCAATTTGTGCGGTTTGTTGGGAAATCAAAAAGCGCTGGTATAAGGCATGGCGTTGTGGAACATCATTGACAATCGATTGCTTAATTTTTTCCAAACCGACTCGCTCAATCCATGGTGCGGTACGCTCTAAATAATGGGCATCTTCTCGATAAAGTTGAATAAACGCTCCGCAGTATTCTTTAACCTGTTCCTCGGTATCCACTTTGCACAACAGATCAGTGACCCGCACTTTAATACCACCATTTCCCCCCACATGTAGCTCATAACCAGAGTCCACACAGACCACGCCAAAATCCTTAATAGTGGCTTCCGCACAGTTGCGAGGGCAACCCGATACCGCAATTTTGAACTTATGGGGCATCCAAGAACCCCAAGTTAGCTCTTCTAGTTTGACACCTAGCCCTGTGGAGTCTTGTGTACCAAAACGACACCAAGTACTTCCCACACACGTTTTGACAGTACGCAAGGCTTTGCCATACGCATGACCGGAGACAAAACCCGCCTCATTTAAGTCGCGCCACATAGAGGGCAATTGCTCTTTAGGAATACCGAACATATCAATGCGTTGTCCACCCGTGATTTTAATTTCGGGTACTTGGTACTTATCAGCAATATCGGCAATATCGCGTAATTGTTGTGCGGTACATAAGCCACCAAACATTCTAGGGACTACCGAGTAAGTACCGTCTTTTTGAATATTGCCGTGGGCGCGCTCATTAATAAAACGTGATTGAGGGTCATCTTCGTATTCATTAGGAAAGGCACAAAGTAAGTAATAATTCAGAGCATTACGGCAAGAGGGACAACCATCCGGTGTTTGCCAATTAAAGTACTCACGTACCATGGGCATAGTGTTAAGAGCGTACTTTATAATGCCTTGGCGTATGTCATCGTGAGTGGCATCAGTGCATTTACATAAGGGTTTAGTTTGTGGTGTTGCAGAGTACTCACCACCTAAGGTATGCGCTAGCAATGATTCCACTAATCCCGTGCAAGACCCACAAGAAGCGGAAGCTTTAGTGTGGGCGCGAACTTCATCCAGCGTAAAGAGCTTTTTTTCCGTAATGGCTTTAACAATATCGCCTTTACAGACACCATTACAGCCACAAATTTCTGCTGTATCAGGTAAGGTTGCCACGCGTGTATCAGGATTATGTCCTGAGTCGCCTAGATGCGCTTGCCCAAAGAGTAAGGTATCTCGAAAGGCTGAGATATCCGTTCCATCTTTCATCAGTTGGAAATACCACGAGCCGTCTACGGTATCGCCGTACAATACCGCCCCTTTGATTTGATTATCTTGTAGTACAATCTTTTTATAAGTACCTGCTCCCGCATCTTTAAAGACAATTTCTTCCGTTTGCTCATTACCAATGAAATCACCCGCTGAAAATAACTCGATTCCCGTGACTTTGAGTTTGGTAGAAGTGACGGTACCTTCATAGCGAGCAATCCCATGTTTAGCTAAGTGATTAGCCGCCACTTTTGCTTGCTCAAAGAGGGGTGCAACTAAGCCGTAGGCAATCCCACGATGTTGGACGCACTCCCCAATCGCATAGATTTTAGGGTCAGTAATGGTTTGAAGGGTGTCATTTACCACAATACCCCGCTCACAATACAAGCCACAGGATTGGGCTAACGCAATATTGGGTTTAATCCCTACAGCCATTACGACTAAATCAGCCAGTACTTCAGACCCGTCTTTAAAGCGTACTCCTGTGACACGCTCATTACCGAGAATTTCAGCTGTATTAGCCTGCATTAAGAACTTCAGCCCTCGCGCCTCTAAAGACTGTTGTAAAAGTTGAGCCGCAGGTTTATCCAGTTGGCGCTCCATGAGGGTGTCATTAATATGCACAACACTGACGTTCATACCTTGTTTGAGTAACCCATTTGCCGCTTCCAGCCCTAATAATCCCCCTCCAATAACCACAGCATTTTTATAGTGTTGAGCGGCAGCCAGCATGGTGTTGACATCATTAATATCCCTAAAACCGATCACACCTTGTTTATTTGCACCAACAAGGGGCAGCATAAAGGGGGTTGAACCTGTAGCAATGATCAAGCGGTCATAGGTGGCAGTCGTACCATCGGTAGCAATGACTTGACGATGTAAGCGATTGATCTGCTCTACTTTTTTGCCTTTATGCAAAATAATACCGTGTTCGGCATACCATGCATCATCATTTAACATGATTTGCTCAAGGGTTTTTTCGCTGGCAAGCACGGGCGACAACATAATACGGTTGTAGTTACCATAGGGTTCTTCGCCAAATACCGTAATGTGGTAGCGTTCTGGCTCTAATTTAAGTAATTCTTCGAGGGTGCGAACCCCTGCCATACCGTTACCAATGAGAACTAGATGTTCTTTCAGCATAAATGCTTCTCCTAAAAACAAAAAAGCCCTGAATCTATTCCATCCCAAGACAGAAAGATTCAGGGCTTCGTTACCCGATGATGTATCACGCCACACTGCGTGTTATGAGTTACTCAGTCGCCTTTGATTGAGTAAGTGTTAGTAAATTAATGCAAAGGCTGTGCCAATAGACTATAGATTTATCAGACATTACAAAGGTATTAGAGACGAAATTAAAGCTAGCCCGCTAAAACTCCAAACGGTACAGCCCATAACTTCACGCCATTCTTTTCGCCAAAGGGTAGTACTTTGTCACCGGAATAAAAAACAATACCCCGTAAAACTTTTTCTGGATTTTGTTCAATAAAATACTGGATATGACGAAAATCTTGCAAAGTTACTGTATGTGCAGCTTTTACCTCAGTCGGAATTAAAGTTTTGCCATTATCTAAAATAAAATCAATTTCTTTACCGTCTTGAGTACGATAAAAGCTAATATCTACTGGTTGATTAGCATAAGTATTCGCTTTTATTAGTTCACTCAGTATAAAAGTTTCATAAATGGCACCTCGTTGCAGGGATTGATTAAGCTCATTGGGCGTGGTAATACGTAGCAAATGACACAAAATACCAGTATCTAGCATAAAAACTTTGGGCATTTTAACTAAACGTTTAGCTTCATTGGTAAACCAAGGCTTAAGCACCGCTACCTGATAAGTATTTTTTAAAGTACTCAAATAGTTATCTAAAGTTTTAGTGTCAATACCAGACTCTTTAGCCAATTCTGATTTATTTAATAAATTAGCACTACGCAATGCTAGTAATAAATACAAACGCATAAAGCTATCTAAATTGCGGATATTACCGACATCGTGTAAATCGCGTTCAATATAAGTTCGAATATAAGAACTAAACCACAACATACGGGTTTTAGCCTGTGTTATAGTTTGTACCTCAGGAAAACCACCCTTGATAATATATATGGGTATATCAATACTTTTTTCTAGTGATGAAAAGCTTTCAACACTGAATAAGTGATCAATGACATTAAAATAATTGGCGTAAACTTCACTCAAATTAAAACCATACAGATCAATTATGCCAATACGTCCTGCCAAAGAGTCCGATAAATCTCGAAACCCTTGCAAACTGCTAGAACCTGTTAAAACAAATTGCCCTGCACGACGATCTAGATCAATTTGCTCTTTAATCGTCACAAATAACTCTGGTACGCGTTGGATTTCATCAATAATCACGGGTTTAGTCAGGTTAAGAATAAAACCTTTAGGGTCTATTTTTGCACTTTGATAGGTGGCGATATCGTCCAAAGTCACATAATTTTCAATACCCAATTGTAAAGCCAAAGTGGATTTGCCCACCTGTCGCGCCCCTGTAATCAGCAATGAGGGAAAATGCGTCAAATAGGCTTGAACATCGGCAAGAATATGACGTTTTAACATGATAAATTCCTGTAAATTATAGGAGTATATTCCAGTAATTTACAGGATTATCATGCAGTATGATATAAAGTTTAATTTATCCTGTTTTTAACAAAGGTTTTATGTCCACTACCTTGGCTGTTTCAGACTTTTTTCCTGTATCAACCTCTGTTCTATCAGAGGCTGATATTTCTACTGCCTTGGCAGGGGTAGCCGGAGTACTAGCTTCTTTATGTACATGTTTTTCATAGAGGAAGCGTAATACCTCGGCACGATAATGGTTGTATTGTGGATTATCGGCGAGCGCTAAACGATTGCGGGGATGGGGCAAATCAATGGACAAAATCTCTCCCACTGTTGCTGCAGGGCCATTAGTCATCATGACAATTCGATCTGCTAGTAATACCGCTTCATCAACATCATGAGTGACCATAACCACTGTTTTTTTAGTGGCGGCGGTTATTTTCATTAACTCATCTTGTAAATGAGCGCGTGTTAATGCATCTAGCGCACCAAAAGGTTCATCCATCAGGAGTACTTTTGGATCCATTGCTAATGCACGCGCAATACCGACCCGTTGCTTCATACCACCAGAAATTTCATTAGGAAATTTTTGTTCAGCATGCGTTAAACCCACCAGCGCTAATGCTTCGTGAGTGCGTTGTTTTAATTGAGGTTTCCTCTCAGTTTTACCAAAAACTCGTTCTACTGCTAAGTACACATTATCAAAGCAGGTCAGCCACGGTAGTAAGGAGTGATTTTGGAAGACTACCGCCCGTTCAGGGCCAGGGCCTCTAATCTCACGATCCGCGCACAAAGCCACGCCATGAGTATGGTTCAGTAATCCCGCAATAATATTCAGTACGGTTGATTTACCGCAGCCGGAGTGACCAATCAGCGCGATAAATTCACCTTCAGCAATGTTCAAATTCACGTCTTTGAGTGCTTGAAAATCGCCTTTTTTGGTATGAAACACCATGTCAATGTGTTCTAGTTGTACATATTTACTGTGATTCATGAGGCTTACTCCGTTCTCAAGCGGCTAGCGAGTAGTAGTAATAGTTGCTCTAACAACAACCCCACTAAGCCCACGACAAAAATAGCAATAATAATGTGAGCAACATTGAGATTATTCCACTCATCCCACACCCAAAAACCTAAACCTACGCCTCCAGTCAACATTTCAGCCGCGACAATAACAAGCCAAGCCACGCCAATCGCTAAACGAACTCCCGTCATCACATAAGGTAAGGTGGCAGGTAAGAGAATTTTGGTAAACAAGCTCCATTTGGATAAGTTAAGTACTCGTGCCACATTCAAGTAATCTTGTGGAATACGTTGTACACCCACCGCAGTATTAATAATCATCGGCCAGATGGAGGAAATAAAAATGACCCAAATAGCCGCAGGCTCTGCTTTTTGAAATACTAATAGACCGATGGGTAACCATGCCAAGGGAGACACAGGTCGCAGTAGACTAATAATTGGTGAGAACATATCGCTGAAAAATTTTACTCGCCCAATAATAAAACCTACCGGAATCCCAATCAGTGCTGCCATACCAAAGCCAATGGCTACCCGCTCTAGTGAGTGTAAAATATTCCAGCCAATACCTTGGTCATTGGGACCATTTTGATAAAAAGGGTCTTTAAATAGCTCAATAGCGGCATCCCAAGTAGCAGTAGGGGTCGGAATTTGTGAGTTGGTTGCCGCAATCAAAGCCCACAATAAGATAAAAGCCATCAGCCCCAGTGCAGGTGCCAGCAAAGCTAAACTACGCTCTTTCCACATGGTTTACCCCTTTATAGCGAAACTATCTGCATAAGCCTTAGGATCAGTACCATCCCATTTCACACCATCTAATAAAGTCGAAGAGCGCATATCAGAGCTAGGTAAGGGGGTTTTGGTCAGTTCAGCCGCTTGTTTATAGAGGTCGATTTGATTGACTTGTTTGGCAATACTTAGGTACTCAGGATGCTCAGCGAGTAATCCCCAGCGTTTGTGTTGAGTCAAGAACCACATACCATCAGATAGATAAGGGAAGGTGACTTTGCCTTCGTTATAAAACTTCATGTAGTGCTCATCTTTCCAAGTCTTGCCAATACCATTGTCATACTCACCTTTCATGCGTCCTTCGATCACTTCAGGCGCTGTATTAACATAGGCTTTTGCGGCAATTGCTTGGGCAGCTTCGGAGCGATTATTCAAATCATCAAGGTACTTAGAGGCATCTAGTATGGCTGCTACTAGAGCGCGGGCAGTATTAGGATTCGCTTTAACCCATTCAGCCGTGGTACCTAGTACTTTTTCGGGGTGATCTTGCCAAATCTCTTGTGTTGTAGCAGCAGTAAAACCAATCTTGTCCGCAATCGCCCGCGCATTCCAAGGTTCACCGACACAAAAACCATCCATATTGCCCACCCGCATATTGGCAACCATTTGCGGGGGAGGGACGACGATACTTTTGACATCCTTCAGTGGATTAACGCCGAGACTACCCAGCCAATAGTACAACCACATAGCATGTGTACCTGTCGGGAAGGTTTGGGCAAAGGTATATTCACGCGGTTTGTCTTTCATGAGTTTAACTAGCGATGTGCCATCGGTCACACCTTGCTCATGTAGCTGTGAGGACAAAGTAATGGCTTGCCCGTTATTATTTAGGGTCATCAAGTTAGCCATATCTTTTTGAGGCCCCCCAATACCCATCTGCACCCCATAAATCAATCCATACAACACGTGGGCAGCATCAATTTCGCCGTTGGTGAGTTTGTCGCGTACCGCCGCCCATGAAGCTTCTTTTGTAGGCGTGATAGTCAAACCGTATTTTTTATCAAATCCCTTGAGGCTTGCCATGACAACGCTGGCGCAGTCGGTGAGTGGAATAAAACCTACTTTAATCTCTGCTTTCTCCGGTGCATCAGAACCGGCTGCCCATGCGGCACTTCTAATACCTGCGGGAACCAAACTACTTAAGGTTCCCACTCCGAGCAATAAGCCCGTTTTACGCAGAAAATCACGGCGTTGTTTATCCATCACAGGTGTCGTTGTATTAGTAGGTGTTGTGCGGTCTTTCATTACAACCATGCCTCTTTTTTGTAACCAAAAAAAAGCCCTGAATCACTTTAGTAGGGAGGAGACTACCAAAGTCATTCAGGGCTACATTACCCAGTAGACACACGACATTGTGTGACAATAGGAACCGATTTATTGAGAGCTTACAGTCAACCTTAACTGTGCTTAAGAACTACAATGCAAAGCATGTGCCAATTAGTCCTAGAGCGTAAAGTACTCAGTTATAGTGATTTATTTCGTTAATCAATCCCCAAGGATGCTCTAATACAGTGCGATTTAGTCTTGATTTAAACGCAATTGGTGCAGAGCAACATAATTAGAGCCCATGGCAATAGGCTGGCTAGCCTGATGCAAAACCCAAGGGGTCGTACAATGATTTAAAGGTAAGTAGTCAACCAGTGGATAAGCTAAACCTAAGGCTTGTGCAGCTTGACGATACAAGGCAGTGTCATAGCTTTGCGCAATAATAGCCGTTGTCGCAGTGGGTAACTCTGTGATTTGTTCGGCTAACTGCATTTGCTTTAAAAAGTACTGCCCATAAGTATGCCAAGGAAAATTAGCGGCATAACGGGCAAATACATTAAAGTCGGGTAAAAAGCGGGTAGGCTCATCGTGGGCATAACGATAATGCCCTAGCAGAGGGGCTTTAATTAGCTCTAGGGGCACTTCAAGGTAATTATCCTGAGCCAGTATTTCTGCTAATTGCGCTCGGTGATGTCCATTTTCAAGCCATTGTGCCGCCTCCAATAACGCACAAACTAGCGCTAAGTGCGTATCAGGATGCTGTTTTGCCCATGCTTGTGTTACACCTAGTACTTTTTCTGGGCCATTATGCCACAGACCATAACTACTAACGGCTACACAGCCTGTGCCGCGTTGCACTGCCATTTGGTTCCAAGGTTCACCCGCACAATAGCCATCAATCTGTCCGGCTTCTAGAGCTTGTACCATATGCGAAGGCGGCATAATCTGGATTTCCACGTCTTGCCCCAGTACTAATCCAGCGTCGGCCAACCATGCGCGTAATAAATAGTAATGTTGGGAAAACGGATACACACAACCCAACACTAATCGCGATTTAAAACCCTGTTGCAGTAATGCTTTAAGCCCTGTTGCTCGTAAGGGACTAGTATGTAAGTACTCTGGAAATAGCTGGCGTAGTGCCTGGATCCACGCGGTTGCTAAGGTAATGGCACTACCATTTAAGCCTAGGCTAATAGCGGTTTGCATGGGAATCCCCAGTCCATCAACACCTAGTGTTGCAGCTAATGGCATGGGTGCAAGCATGTGAGCTGCATCTAACTCCCCAAAAGCCACTCGATCACGAATATTCGCCCACGATACTTCGCGTTGTAAGTGGACAGTTAAACCATACTTTTCAAAAAAGCCGCGCTCCTGAGCCGCCACTAAAATCGCACAATCTGTAAGCGGTAAAAAGCCAATGCGTAACTCCGTTTTCATTAGGCTTTACCTCCTAACAATGCCATTGCAGCAATGAAATTACGTGCGGCTTCACCCATTTTCATATTGCGATCCATCGCCATTTTACGCAGCAATTGATAAGCCTCTTCCTCACTGAGCTGGCGATACTGCATTAAAATACCTTTGGCTTTATCTACATCTTTACGATCTTGGAGACGAGCTTTGTAGTCGGTTAATTCCTCACGGAGTTTTTGATGTTCTTGAAAGCGTGCAATTGCTACCTCTAAGACCGATTGTAAGCGTTTACTAGGTAAGTCATTGACAATGTAGGCACTTACTCCCGCACTAATCGCGGCACGAGTCGTGGCTAAATCACTTTGTTCAGCAAAAAAAACAATCGGTTTGGGCGTTTCACGGCTGACATGATTGAGTGACTCAAGCGTGTCACGATCAGGGCTTTGCATATCAATGAGAATAATATCAGGCTGATGCTCTTTAACAGCCGTTAGCAAAAGCTGGCTATTTTCAAGGTGAATAATGGGGGCATAGCCTAAAAGCTGTAAGGCCTGTGCAAGACTTTCGGAGCGGTCAATATTGCTGTCAATCAGCAGTACTTTGTACATAAAACTAGCCTTAGGTAAGAGCAACCAATGAGGCTAATTCAGCAAGATGTGTGCCAAGGCTTTTAGTACTCAAGTACTCGACCTATAGCGAGTACTTTAAAGGAGCTAATAGTGGTAGCTTTTAGCTTAACCACCACACAAAGCCTAGTAGTAAGGCAATTACAATCAATAACCACCAAGGAGTATCGGGTACTTCAGTAGTAACAACCGTTTCAGCCGTGAGTGATGTTGGCGCTGCGATGGGAGTACTCGGTGAGGAGGTGAGGGAGGGTTCAGCACTAGTGGTTATGACAGGCGTAGATTCAATGTCGGTAACTAATGTAGGAGCAGCCTCCACTACGGCGGGTTCAGGTATAGTTTCAATGACCTGATACTCTGCCTCAGTAGGCGCAGGAGCAGGAGTACTAAAGAAACTATTAGAGCCCATATTAATCGATTGACGGCGGACATGACTGTCTAACTCATAAGCTAACATCCGTGTCTCAGCCGTATCAAGCATCGGTAACATACGATTAAGGCGCGTATTAAAGCTAGGAGTTGCGCCAGAATCATAGAGTACTTCGCGCATCTCATCAGACATCAAGCTAATTAACTCATCCAAGGCTTGGGTAGGATTATCACCTTGTTGATAACGTTTTAGAGCTTCAGCCGCTTGTTTATCACGCTCCATCACAAACTGTAGCTCACTCGTATCTTTTTGTAATAATGGCTCTAGTTGTGTAATGGGTTGCCAGCCTAGCTCATCATGATAAACATAGCTGTCATAAGTGACCCCAGCTTCTTGCAAGGTGCGCATTTCTGTTTGCATCTTAGCTTGCCAAACGTTGAGTTTGGCTAAATCGCGACCGGAAAATTCCCAAATCGGTAAGACCTCTCCCTTACTGACCCCGTCTTTCACCTCGTTAATGCTGAGCTTGCAAAGTTGCTTGATCGCTAAATACGATTTGTAACCGTGCTTGACCTCAAGCGCTTTAATTCCATAGCGAAACATGGTGTCTCCCATCGCAGATTTAGGGTTATTAGGTTTAACATCTTAGCATAGCGGATCACTAACTACTCAAGGGATTCAGGCGATTAAACCTGCTATGCCATCCCACATTAATTTAGCGCCCGTTAAAAAAAGCAATACGTAAGCAATTTTATAAAATAAAGCCTCTGATACCTTGTGATGTAATACAAATCCCAGTTTCATACCGATAAACGCTAAAGGTAAAAGTAATAGCGAAGTCAGTAGGTTAGTACTACTAAATTGCCCCATTGCGGTGTAGGGAATGAGCTTGATGTAATTCACCAAGGTAAAAAACAAAATCGTGGTGGCTTGGTATTCTGTACGAGGTAACTTTAAGGGTAATAAATAAACACTTAAGGGGGGGCCACCCGCATGAGCTATAAAACTGGTAAACCCCGAAATAGTGCCCCAAAAGCGCCCGTATAAGACATTAGTGTTAGCCGCTTGAATACGCGGCATTAAATACGGCTTTGACCAGTGATAGAGCGCAAAACCTACTGCAATGACACCGACTAATAATTTAACATCGCTAGCTTTTAGGTATTTAACAGTCAAAGTACCCACCATAATTCCTACTATAGCGGCAGGTACTAAAATTTTGATTTGTGAAGTATTCCAGCGCTGCCAATAGGCTTTGAGTCCCATTAAATCCATAGAGCATAAAATGGGTAACATAATAGCAGCAGCTACTACCGGATCGATCACCAGAGCCATTAAAGGGACGGACACTACGCCCAAGCCCCCTCCAAAGCCCCCTTTGGAAATACCCGCAATCAGAATGGCTGGAATAGCTAATAAATAAAATAAAGGTTCGGTAATCAACATACTAAGAAAATTCAGCAATCCAACGCGCAATTCGACTAATTGTTTGTTGTAGGCGTTCGGAGTTAACAGGTTTAGTCAAATAAGTTGTGGCACCTGCCAGAATCCCTTTGACCTCATCTAAAGGTGTATCTTTACCACTCAACATAATAATCGGCGTTTTACGAGTGGCAGGGCGTTGACGAATACGTTTACAGACCTCATAACCATCAATACCCGGCATGATAATGTCTAAAAAAATCATATGGTAAGTGTTTTTTTCTAATAGCTCCAACCCTTGCTCGCCACTTTCGGCTTGCTCACACGCAATATTCATATTACGTAATTCAATGGCTAACTGAGTGCGTATAGCAAAACTATCATCAATTACCAATGCTAAAGGGCTAGGTTTCCCAGTACTAGGCGTTGCACTATGTGCAGGTGCAGGTGCAGGTGCAGGTGCAGGTGCAGGTGCAGGTGCAGGTGCAGGTGCAGGTGCAGGTGCAGGTGCAGGTGCAGGTGCAGGTGCAGGTGCAGGTGCAGGTGCAGGTGCAGGTGCAGTAGGCTGTACCTGTTCAACTGAGGGTATCACTGTAGTGATTGTTGGTTTTGCCTCAGAGTTAGGCGTGGGGCTCACTATTAGCGTTGAAGAAGGTGCAACCTCAACAGGTTTGGGAGCTGCGATTTTGGATGTGGTTTTAGTCGTAAGTTGTTGGGCGGCTTCATCAATAATTCGCATAACGCGCGTCACTAATAAAGGGGGTGCCAGTAGCAGCTCATTAGGTTGAAGTACTTGATGATGAATGCGAATGATAGGAATCGGATTTTGAGTGCTAACAGGTGTTTCGCCCGTGACTACCAGAATATGTGATTCAGCTGGATTTTTATGTAAGACATAAGGTTTGCCCTGTGAACTACTGAAATTAATAACACGGGTTATGACAGCTTCATCTTTTTCCGCTAAGTCATGCAGATATATGCGCAAAATCTGGTCCGGTTGCGGGTTCATCATCAATAGCTCCGTGGCAAAGTAAAAGTACTTAAAGTACTTATGCTAATAAGGCATTGAGTTGAGTCTGCAAAGTTGCGTAATCAACAGGTTTAGTTAAATAGGCATTGACGCCTGCATCGAGTGCCATTTGGCGATGTTTTTGCGTACTACGCGAAGTTAACATAATGACAGGAAGGCTCTGTTTTTCTGGCCAAATTCTCAAGGCTTGCGTTAGTTCTAAACCATTCATATTGGGCATTTCTAGATCGGTTAAAACCAGATCTACTAATTCTTGTCGCAAGATTTCCAAACCATTATAACCGTCTCGTGCAGTTAACACGTGATAGCCTAGTGGCTCTAACATTTGCGTCATGGCTTTACGATTACTCAGTGAATCATCCACCACTAACAGGGTTCGTTGTTGACGTGCCATCGCCGTTTTTTGGAAACGTGAGCGTTGGTAGCGTCGTTGAGGTAAAAAGTCCACCGTCAGTAATCGTTGTAAGTCCAATACAGGTACTAAAGTACCATTAGGTAAAATACTAGCGCCGTAAACAAAGCGACTTAAGTTATACCAAGGTGCTAAACTTTTGACCACTATATCTTGTACAGTCGATACCTCATCCGCCTGAATAAACAGTTTTTCATCTCCGGTATCGACTAATAATAGTGATTGCGTGCTTCCCATTAGATTAAATGTAGCACCTTCCCAATCTAATAAAGTACTTAATGTGTAAATAGGCAATATTTGGTCTAAGTGTTTAGCATACCAATGACCTTCTCGCTCAAACTGATTCTGCTCATCTATTTGAATCACTTGGCTAATGGTATCTGCGGGAATGGCAACCCAATGCTCACCTGCTCGTGCAACCAAAGCTTGAGTGGTCACTAAGGTCAGGGGTACTTCAATCCGAATACTCGTACTTTTACCGAGTTGTGAATCTAAGCGTAGTTGACCACGTAATTGGGTAACCGCATGATGTACTACATCCATGCCCACCCCCCGTCCTGAGGTCTCACTCACTGTAGTGCGAGTACTAAAACCCGGGAGTAGGATGAGCTGCATAGTCGCTTGTTCACTCAAAGCTTGGTCAGCATTAATCAAGCCCTGTGCTTCGGCTCTGGCTCGAATAGCAGCTAAATCTAAACCTGCGCCATCGTCCATGAGGGTAATGCGAATACGACCTTGATAACGGGCAAATTGCAATTCTAATGTACCTGTTATGGGCTTGCCCAATTGTTGACGTACATCAGGCGCCTCAATGCCGTGGTCAATCGCATTACGCACCATATGTAATAGGGGAGCTTGCAACGTTTGCACGACGTCAGTATCCAGCAACAATTCGGTACCTAGTACTTCAATACGGGCTTGTTTGCCGGTGCTGCGACACGTTTCTCGTACCGCTCGCTCTAAACGACTGACCAAACTATTAACCGATACCAACCGCGTACCCAAGAGCTTAGTACTAAGCTCTTGTTGCCAATGTTTTTGGCGCTGAATTTGCTCATGCATATCCCGCATAGTAGTACGTAAATGTCGGTTTAATTCGCGCGTATCCATGAGAGATTCAGCTAATAAACCGTAAGTACTGTGTAACGCATGATAGTGCTCAAGTACTAGTTCATCCGCTTCATTATCGACACCTGCTAGTTGGCTATGAGTCGATTGTTGCTCAATCGAGTCCTCAAGTTCCTCGAATAAACGTTGGATACGCTCATCATGTTGCAAGGTTTGACGAATATTGGTTTCAGCTTGTTGAATTTGACCTTGTAAGCGGGTATTACAGGTAATGATTTCGCCTGTTAGATTGAGTAAACTTTGTAGTACATCAATGGGTACACTAATGTGGGTAGAACCTGCTCCAGTAGCAGCGGTTGGCTCGATAGAAGCATCACCCACCGTTATAAAATCAGGCAGCAAGGGCAACGTACTAGCGGTTTGAGCGTTTTCAACCAAGGGGGCGGTAATGGTAGGCGTACTTTGGGAAGGAGCCGGTTCCGTTTTAATTCGTTCAATCCAAGTACTCAGTACTTGTACTAAGCCCTGATGACGTTCGGGCAATGGACGTTGAGTAGTAAGATTATCAAATAAGGTCGCTAAATGATCAGCAGCGGTACTGAGTACTTCCTCTAGCCCATGAGGCAGCCAATTATTAATGGGTAGCTCTAATAAATCTTCTAAGCGATGCGTGAATTGTACTAATGGCTGAATGCCTAAAATTGCACTGGAGCCTTTAATGGTATGAGCAAGGCGGGCAGCTTGGCGCTTTTGGGCGGCATCTGCTTGTTGTTTGGCGAGTAATTGAATGAGGTGGCTAGCTTGTTCAATCTGCTGAGGTGTTTCGTGTAAATAGGCTTGCAAAAGTTCGGGGTGCGTATCATCTGCCCATTTTAGTTCATTAGGGGTGGCAGTGAGTGTCGTTTGCTGGGGTGGTTCTGCTGAAGGGGTGGGGCTAGTGATAGTGGGTGCCTGTTGACGACTAAGTTGTCGAATAGCCACTAGTACTTCACTAATTAAACTTTCCGGAATAGGCTCTGACCATGCTTCATGCATTAAGGTTTGGCTTAAAGCAGGTAAATACTCATCCGCATCGGGATCACGCAAGCTAATTGAGCTTAATTCTAACCATTCCGTTAATAAGCCCGCTTGTAGTAATTCTATTCCTGCTTCGGGTAGCGATTCCCGATAGCGCTCTAGTAGTGCATCGATATAAGTGGCTAGCGATCCCAATGCAGGCAGGTTATATAAACTGGCTGCCATAATTAAGCGTTGATATTCAGCTTGAATATCCGCAATCAAAACGCTAGCGCTGTGTGTATCGAGTAGAGCATCGGGTGCTCGCTCTTGATAGAGAGAAAGTTGCATAGCAACTTCCTCCATTTCCCCTGCAAAGGCTTGTAGATCATCCATCACAGTTTAGGCTTCCAATTTGAATACATTAACCGAAGACACCAAGCGTCGGCTGTAATCAGTCATGTTTTTTGTCAGTGTGGTGAGGGAGCTTAGTTCCCGCCCTGTGGTTTGTGTGGCCTCAAGAATACGCTCAGCACGAACTTGAATGGCACGACTTAATGCTACTTGATCTGCGGACGAGCTAGCGATTTGCTCTACTGAAGCAATTAATGCATGGGTGGCTTCCAAAGTAGCTTGCATTTGCTCAGAGGTTTCTTCGGCTAGGTCGGATCCTGTAATCACTTGCTCAATGGCTCGCTCCATCGTTGAGATAGTGACATTAGCTTCTTGCTGTATATTATGGACTAAGGTTGAAATTTGTTCAGTTGAATCGCGTGAGTTTTCAGCAAGACGCTGAATCTCTTCGGCGATTAACGAGAAGCCACGCCCAGCTTCACCCGCAGCAGTAGCCTGCATACTCGCATTCAGTGCCAACACGGTAGTACGTTCGGCGATATTATCAATAATAGAGGTAATATTTGAAATTTCTTGCGAACGTTCCCCCAGACGTTTGAGGCGTTTACTGGTTTCTTTGACGCCTTCGCGAATCGCTTGCATATTGTCTAGCGTTCTATCAACGGTCAATTGCGCTTTAGTCGTCACATCGCCAGTCGTGATTGCCACTTGGTTAGCTTGTTGAGCAGAGGTTGCAATAGTACTAAAACGTGAAAGTACTTGATCGAGTTGGTATTGGGTTTCTTGTGCTTCGGTTTGTTCTAGCTGTGCTAATTTATTGACAGATAAGGCATGTTGGTTAACATCGGCGGCAGCATGCTCTACTGAAAGAGCGATTTCACGCACTCGTTTTAAGACATCGGTCGTATCTTCGGCGAGCTGATTAATCGCATCGGCTAAGGGGCCTGTTGCATCTTCGGTTACTTTGGCGCGAACGGTCAAATTACGGTCACTTAAATCGGCTACCGCTTGAAGTAAACCAAACACGGACTCATTAAGCTGGTGGTGATCACGGTCAATGCGGGCTTGAGTCGCTAAACGTTCGTCCATCATACGGTCAAGATTATAACCAAGTTCGGCTAACTCATCTTTACCCTCTAACTCACTACGTGCTGATAAATCACCAGACTCAATTTGACGAATGGTGTGTCGTAAACGTCCGATAGATAAGGCAATGGAGTGATAAATCCAATAGCCTAAAAGAATAGTCGTAATCAATACCGTCACAATGGCTAAGCCCGAACGTTTCACAAAGCGTGATGCTTCAGTGGTGGCCGTAGTAATGGCTTCACGAGTACTGGCAAAGTCCTTATCTACACTAGCGTTAATGGTACTAGCTAAAGCACTGGTTTGATTCGTGAGGTCATTTTTTAGGTAGTTTTGTAGGCGAGTTGTATCACGAGTACTTAACAATTCACGAGTATTTTGAATGAGCTTTAAGATGTCATTCATGGCAGTGATGGTCTGACGGGTTTGTGGAGTGAGCTGGCGGTTTTCTTGTCTAGAGGTATCTGAGTATAGCGGGATCAGTTCTTGTTTAAGGCGCTGTTCGGCTAATTCTAGACGAGTAATACCATCCTCATAGGTACGAGCTCCTATATTGACCTCATAAAGCGTCAACATGACTTCACGTTGTAAGGTGTGCAGAGTACTTTCACCTGCGTATAACGCATTCAAGCGCCCGCCTACATTATTAATAGCGCGATAGTCGGCATTGAGCGCTAGTAAACCTGCGACCCCAATGACAATTAAAGCCAGTAACGCTAAACCTAGAAGTAGGTAAATCCGGCGAGCTACAGTGAGATTCGCAAGAATACTATGTTTGGAGGCATGTGCATTATTGGCCATATTCAAATCCTTGTTGTGTCCTAGCTTAGGTCAAGTACTACGGAATCCCTTATGAATGGGTAGCTTGCATGAGTTTGTTAATTAATGACTGATGATCAGCTACCAAAAAGGTTTGATTTTCATGCTCTACTATCCCTTTAATCCAACTAGGCAGGGGGGTATCCTGTTGAGTGGGTTGTATGGGGTTGGTAAATTTCAAGGCTTTGGGGTAGCTATCACAGGCCACTACAATAGCAGAAGTATGAGCAGGTTTTAGCCATAGTAGTTTAAGTTGAGTAGAGGCGTTAGCATGACCATATAAAATATGGTGCATATCTACCAAGGGATAAAATTCACCACGCACCGCTACCAGACCTTTGCACCAACTAGGGGGAAAGGGTAAAGGTGAGGTAGTGGTATGAATTAATACTTCCGCTAGGGCATCTGGTTCCAATAGTAAATCATGAGCACCCACCCGATAGTAAAATTGGGTGATAGGTGTCGCTGCTGGGGTGGGGGCGGTCATAGGCTCGGTCTCCACACTCATGGCTAGTACTCCACAACACTCAACAGTGTAAGTATATAATAGTTGTTAGACCTTTGATAAAGCCGCAATACCCGCAATAATATCACGCTCTTCATAGGGTTTTGTTATATAACCGTTAGCGCCTTGTTTCTCAGCCCACATTTTGTCCACAGGGTTATTTTTACCTGAGACCATAAGGATAGGAATGTGCTGAGTACTGGGGTTGCGCTTAATCGCTCGACATGCCTGATAACCGTCGCCATTATCCATCAAAATGTCTAGTAAAATGAGGTCAGGTGCTTGTTCAACGGCTGCGATTTTGGCTTCATCACCTGATTGAACTTCAAAAACCTCATAACCCGCAGCCTCCATAATTTGCCGTAATTTTAGACGCTCTGTTTGAGAATCATCTGCAATTAAGACTTTACGAGAAGTGGTTGGCATACTCACATCACTCATTATCATACTCCCTGATTTCATACCGCTTGAGTGAGTTAAAAAGGCTCCTAGCGTTTATATCTATTGTGCCTGATTACCACAGCCTACTGTTACTGGCTAGCAAGAAAGACAGTATTACGATCTAGCTTAAATGTCAGGGCATGTCCTCGATCATTAATACTGGGACAGAATTCATTAATTTGCCAAAGATTTTTTGTATTTCTGGTCGATAATTACGATTATGAGGTCATCAGTAAATATAAAACTCCTTCGTCAGACGAATAGTGCTTGTGACCGGAATTAAATTTCGTCATAATCTGCCGCTCACCAATGGTGGCTCATATCGGTTCTCTCGCAATGGTATGTTGTGAACCCCGTCAGGTCCGGAAGGAAGCAGCGGTAGCAGCAGATTCATGTGCCGAGATGTAGCTGGTATGAGTCGCCTCCACTTAGCTCCACCTTATTGCACCCATGAGTTATCAAGTACTTGCCCGTAAATGGCGACCACAAAATTTCGAGCAAATGGTAGGGCAACAACACGTACTACGCGCCCTCAAAACCGCTCTGACTGAACACCGTCTACATCACGCTTATTTATTCACAGGAACTCGTGGCGTGGGTAAAACTACGGTCGCGCGTGTATTTGCCAAAAGTCTTAATTGCGAACAAGGTATTTCGGCCAGTCCCTGTGGTATCTGTCGAAGCTGTGTGGAAATTGCTGAAGGTCGTCACGTTGATCTGATTGAGGTCGATGCAGCTTCTCGTACTAAAGTCGAAGATACTCGCGAACTCTTAGAAAATGTCCAATACGCCCCCACCCGTGGACGCTTTAAAATCTATCTCATCGACGAAGTCCATATGCTCTCAGGGCATAGCTTTAATGCGTTATTGAAAACCCTTGAAGAGCCGCCGGAACATATTAAATTCCTGTTTGCCACCACAGACCCGCAAAAACTGCCTGTTACGATTTTATCTCGTTGCCTGCAGTTCAACCTCAAGCGCATGTCGCCCGATATGATCAGTACTTATTTAAAACAAGTACTTGAAGCTGAGCAAATCTCGTTTGAGGAAGGGGCGTTGACGCTATTAGGTCGGGCGGCAGATGGTAGTATGCGCGATGCCTTAAGCTTGACTGATCAGGCGATTGTGACAGGTGAGGGCAAATTAGCCGAAGAATCCGTGCGGGACATGCTGGGCTTTTTGCCGCAAGGGTTATTAGCGGAGTTGATGAGTAAAATTGCTCAAGACGACGCACAAGGTGCCTTCGCAGTCATTGATCAACTCTCTCAAATGAATACCGATTTTATGCAAGCGGCGGACAATGTGATTTCGTCTTTGCATCAAATAGCGATTCGCCAAGCGGTACCTAGTCGTACCCAAGATGAATTAACGCCTTTATTGCAAATACTTACCCCAGCCGATGTGCAACTTTACTATCAAATTGCTTTGTACGGTCGACGGGATTTACCGCTGGCTCCCGATGCTAGAGCGGGCTTTGAAATGATGATTTTGCGGATGCTAGCTTTCCGTTTAGATCAATCGGGTACTTCCAATACGGAAGACAGCAAAAAAAAAACAGTAGCACCGCCAGCAGCGCCTAGTACTTCAGCACTACTTTCGGTAAATCCTGCTCCTGTCAGTACGCCTAAACGTGAAGTACTTCCTTGGGAGGATGAGCCAAAACCTAGTACTTTCACTAGTCAACACTTAAGTACTTCAAGCGTTCAAACTAAGCCAAGCGCCATCAGTAATACGGTATCAAGTACTTCAGCACCTAGTAATCCTAAAGCAATTGAGTCAAGTACTCTTACTCATTCAGTCAGTGTTGCAGTACCTAAATCAGCCCCTGTCAGTACTCCACAAAGTACTTCTAGTCCAAGTGCCTCTATTACACCTGAAGCCTCAAGTACTTTAGCTAATGGTACTTTCGACATATCAAGTCCCAAAGACGAAAACCCTTGGCATGCGATTTTGCCGCAATTAGGTTTGAGTGGTTTGAATGCTGAGATTGGGCGCAATTGTATTTTAGAGCGCTATGACGAATTAGCTGGTCGAGTCCATTTATTGCTTGACCCTAATAGTGATTCGTTGCGCTCGGCTACGACGGAGTCGGCGTTTATAGAGGCGTTAAGTACTTACTATAAACAGCCTGTCCATGTGGTTTTTCAAGTACAAAAGCTTACCGTTGAATCGCCCGCTCAGAAAATCATACGCCTCAAAAATGCTCGTCAAAAAGCGGCAGAAGAGAGCATTATGAATGACCCTGTGGTGAAGGCGTTGCAGGAGCAATATGGTGGGATGATTATTTCAGGTTCGATTCGACCGATTGAGCAGTAGAGCGCGATTTATAGTACACTACAGAACAATTTTAGAATTTTAGGAGTAGCAAGCCATGATGAAAGGCGGTTTAGGCAATCTGATGAAGCAAGCGCAAAAAATGCAAGAAAATATGCAAAAAGCGCAACAAGAAGTGGCTGAATTAGAAATTACCGGACAATCAGGCGGCGGTTTAGTGACAGTGGTTATAACAGGTCGTCATGAGTGTAAGCGCGTTACCATCGACCCATCACTGTTTGAAGATGACAAAGATATGATCGAAGATTTGGTAGCAGCGGCGTTTAATGATGCGGCACAACGTTTAGATGAACGTACCAAAGAGCTTATGGCAGGTGCCACCGCAGGGATGCAACTACCTGCGGGTATGAAGTTACCGTTCTAATATGAGCGAATCTTCCTTACTCAAAGGTTTAATTGATGCATTGCGCGTACTCCCTGGGGTGGGGGCGCGTACTGCACAGCGCATGGCGTTTCATTTGTTGGAACATGACCGTGCGCGAGGTTTACATTTAGCACAGACGATGGCGCAGGCGTTAGCACATATTCAACACTGTCGTTTGTGTCGCACTTTGACCGAAAATGAGCTTTGCAAAATCTGCTCAGATAGTGGGCGTGATGGTAAAGTAATCTGTGTGGTTGAGCACCCTTCTGATGTAATTGCTTTAGAACAAGCGACGGATTATCGCGGCTATTATTTTGTCTTGGGTGGACGGCTGTCGCCTTTGGATGGGATTAGCCCTGAAGATATTGGTTTAGATCAACTCGAAAAGCGTCTCAGTGAGGGTGCGGTTAAAGAGGTGATTTTAGCGACTAATCCGACCGTAGAAGGCGAAATGACTGCCTACTATATCAATGAGTTGGCTAAGAAATATCAAACTGGTACGAGTCGCATTGCCCACGGTGTACCCGTCGGTAGTGAGCTGGAATATGTGGACAGTAGTACTTTATCTCATGCCTTTGAAGGGCGACGTAAGTATTAATGGGAATAGACATGGATAATAATTGTATTTTTTGCCGCATTGTTGCAGGTACGATTCCCGCAGGCGAGTTGTATCGTGATGATCAAGTCGTAGCTTTTAAAGATATTAATCCCCAAGCGCCGTTTCATGCCTTAGTGATTCCGACTAAACATATTGCCACTTTAAATGACGCAGATACAGTGGATCAAGCTGTGCTGGGTAAGCTCATGTTAGTGGCGAAAAAGATTGCCAATGACGCAGGTTATCAGGATTACAAAGTACTGATGAATTGTGGCAAAGGGGCAGGGCAAGTGGTATTTCATACTCATTTGCATGTGTTGGCAGGAAAAAGTACTGATAGAGAAGTTTAAAAAATCATTGCTGAAAAATCCCTTCTTAATTAAGCAAGGGATTTTTATAATGGCAAATTAATTTTAACCTCAAACCCACCTAAAGTACTTGAGCGTCCAAACCTCAACTGTCCCCCGTATAATTTGGCAATATCTTGGCTAATGGCTAACCCTAAACCGTGCCCACTGACACTCTCATCTAAGCGCACCCCGCGTTGAGTCAGTTGTTGTAGCCCTTCCTCACTTTGCCCTAATCCGTCATCCTCAATCGTGATAAGTACTTGATAGTTTACTGTATTTAAACTCACCTGAATCGTGCTTTTTGCCCATTTATAAGCGTTGTCGAGTAGGTTGCCGAGTAGTTCGAGCATATCTTCCCGATCACCAAAGCGGGGAAGCTCAGGTGGGATTGTTAGATATACTTGTTTGGGAGTACTTTGATAAATCTGAGCCAGTACTTGTAATAGAGTGGGTACTTCGGTTTGAGCTTCAAAGCGTTGCGTGCTATTGCCTATGCCTGCCATACGGGCGCGTTTGAGTTCTCGTTCGGTTAATTGGCGAATACGCTCGACTTGTAGTTGTAGTACTTGGCGTTGTGTTGGGGGGAGTTGGATAGACTCACTATCTAACTGTTGCAATAAGAGATTTAGGGGTGTTTTTAACGCATGAGCTAAGTTACCTAACGCATGGCGTGAGCGCTCTAAACGCTCGTGGAGCAGTTGGATTAAATGATTGATCTCATGTACTAACGGCTGGATTTCGCTGGGTACAGTCGTACTAAGTTGTTGCGTAGTACCTTGCTCTAATTGTTTTAATTCCTGTTGAAGAATTTGAAAGCGTTTGAAGCTTTGACGAATGACTAGCCCTTGTACCAGTAAAATAATGCCAATCGCCATCACCGCCAACAGTGGAAATAACCATTGAAAACGGGGCGTATGGTTTAACAGATTATTGTTCAAAGTACTTAGACAGGATGCTGCCTCTAGCCATACCGTAGGGCGAGGTAAGGTATAGCCAATCAGCCATATTACCGCCATGACTAAACAAAGCGTGATGGCTAATTGCCATTGTAATTGGGATTGCAATGATCGAGTACTCATGTGATTAAGCTATAACCTTGTCCACGTTTAGTCACAATTTTCTCCTCTCCTACAATACGACGTAAGTGCCTGACATAAACTTCTATCACATTACTGTCACGGTCGGTGTCGTATTCATAGACGTGGTCGGTGAGGCGGCTTTTAGTGAGGATTTGATTAGGGTGAAGCATAAAATAGCGTAGTAGGCGAAATTCTGTTCCCGTCAATGTGTGTGTCTTGCCATCCGGCGTGACAACGATTTGATGATCTTCATCTAATACTAGACCACCGCATTCTAAGGTATTACGAGGGGTAATGGCTTGGTGAGCGCGGCGAATAAGGGCTTGAACACGTGCGAGTAGCTCTTCAAAGTGGAACGGTTTACCTAAATAGTCATCCGCTCCGGCTTTAAATCCATCCACCCGCTCATGCCAAGCATCACGCGCAGTCAGTATAATCACAGGGGTTAGAATTTTTTTGAGTCGCCAAGCTTTGAGTACTTCGATGCCATTTTTTTGGGGTAAACCTAGATCAAGAATAATGACATCATAATCCATTTCCTCGCCCATAAACTGACCGTCAATGCCATTATGGGCGAGGTCCACTGCAAATCCGGCGGGTTTAAAGCGTTGCTGAAGCAAAGTAGTCAGTTCTTGATCGTCTTCAACAATTAATAAACGCATACCGTATTCCTATAGTGAATCAGACTAGTTGGCGGGTGAGTTTGCCCCTCGATGCATCCCCATACCTCCGCCCATGCCTCTACCCATACCGCCACCCATGCCATGACCTTGTCCAGTAGCATGATTGCCTTGTTCTTGGGGGCTATTCAAAATGGTTTGAACTTCAGATTCTGGCAGTACTTGGGCTTTATACTCCACGCCTTGCATGCGAAGTTGGCGAGCAAAGGCGCGTAAGTGATTGCGTGAGCCTAGCATCAACTGCTCATAGATTTGCCGACTTTGTGGGTCTTGAGTGGCAGCTAAAGCCTTTTGTAAGTCAGCGATGTCTGTTTCCTCCACTAAACCGCCCACTTGTAAGGCTTGTTGGGGGGACTTTAAACCTTGTACTAGCAATTGATCATACAGTGCTTGTAAGTCGGGGTTATTGAACTTACCTACGGTTTCATTGATGACCGGATTTTGTTTTAAATAGCCCTTAATGAGTTGCTTCATACTATCAATATGCATTTGCTCGGAGTTAGGGATATTTTTGAAGGGCATTAGCGCCCATTTTTGCCCTAACGTCACATATAAGTCACGAGCTAGTTTTTCTTCTTCCAACATATAGTTAGCGTGTTGTTGTTCAGCACTGATGGGGGTGGCAACGGGTGCTGCATTAGCGTACAAATACGACATACTCATTCCTACTAATAATACGGTGTTAATTACTGTCTTGAGTTGCATGTCTTTACCTCCTAATGAAGTAAGGCTAAACCTTACCGCATTGTTCTTGTGATTGTTCTAAAATAGTGTTGACTGTAGCACTTGGAATCACTTGTGCTTGATAGCTAACACCTTGTTCTTTAAGCGCTTTAACAAAGCTACGTAAGTGGTTGCGTGAACCACACATCAAACGCTCATAGGTCTGCATGACAACGGTCTGATTCGTACCTTGTTGGGTTTCTTGAATGGCTTCTTGTAGGTCTTGAATATCAAACTCTTCGATATAAGCGCCTACTTGTAAGGCTTCAACCATTGAAGTAGAGCCTCGATTCAGCAAGTTTTGATAAAGCAGGGCTAAATCACTATCGGTAAAAGCCCCCACACTATTGCTCAACACGGGGTCAGGTAAACCAGCGGCGGTTAGGAGCTTTTGCATAGTATCCATATGCTTTTGTTCCGATTGAGTCGCAATGGTTTGAAAGGGCGCATTGCTGTTAGCTTGAGCTAGGGTTAAATAAACATCGCGGGCTAGTTTTTCTTCTTCTCGTACATAAGTGGCAGTTTTAGCTTCAGCAGCGTTTAAAGCTTGTAAGTTGGTAAAGTTTAAAGCGTTACCGCCATTCCCTTGACTACCTCCATCGCTACCGCCGCAACCGGCGAGTACGCTGACTAAGCTTGCTAGACTGATGATTTTAATTAAGCCCATTCTATTGAGTTCCTGAAATGAGTGATTTGCTATGCCGTTCACTGTAGGCGTGTTATCTGAAATGAACCTGAAAAAAATGAGAGGTTTAATCAGTCCTTTAAACAGAGTAGTGAGGGGTTTTTAATCTTGAGTAATTGACTTTTATTAAGGTGAGGCGGTGGTTAAATTTATAACCTTAAGACAATCTTAAGTTCTTCGTTCTATAGACACAGAGTACTTCGGTACGAGATAGACCAACAGGATGAGTTGGTTAAGAGTTTAAGTATACTGGTAAGTTCACAAAGGATAGATGCGATGAAATTGGGCAAAGTTGTCTTAGCATTAGCGGTAACTTTAGCATTACCGAGCCTATGGGCGGCGGACGTTACACCCCGTGATCAATTTATTAAACCGATTGATGCGGTGACTCCTAAAGACCCTGCGAAAGTGGAACTGGGCAAGAAGCTCTATTTTGATCCACGCCTCTCAAAATCAGGCGCGATTTCTTGTAATTCTTGCCATAACTTGGCAATGGGGGGGACGGATAACCTTACCTCTTCCATTGGTCATAACTGGCAGGAAGGGCCAATTAATTCACCGACTGTGTTAAATTCTAGTATGAATATTGCGCAGTTTTGGGATGGTCGTGCTAAGGATTTGAACGAGCAAGCGGGAGGCCCCATTGCTAATCCTAAAGAAATGGCATCGACACATGAGCATGCCATTGCCGTACTTGCTTCAATGCCACAATACCGTGACGAGTTCAAAGCGGTATTTGGCAAAGATACGATTGATATCCAGCAGGTCACTGAGGCGATTGCTTCTTTTGAGGAGACTTTAGTAACACCCGACTCTAAGTTTGACCAATGGGTGAAAGGTGATGACAAGGCTCTAACCGATGTTGAAGTAAAAGGCTATGAACTGTTTAAAAATAGCGGTTGCGTGGCTTGCCACAACGGTGTAGCTGTAGGGGGCAATAGCTTTCAGAAGATGGGGGTGATGGAACCTTATAAAACGGATAATACGGCTGAAGGTGTTGCAGGCTTAACCAAAAAAGACGAAGACCGTTTTAAATTTAAAGTACCTACTCTACGCAACGTAGAACTAACCTATCCCTACTTCCATGATGGTGCTGCGGCTACTTTAGAGCAAGCGGTGACTACTATGGGTAAGTTGCAATTAGGTAAGTCCTTTACCGATGAAGAAGTCAGTCAAATAGTAGCCTTCTTAAAAACTTTGACCGGTAAACAACCTCAATTTGCGATGCCAGTGTTACCTCCTTCTACTAATGACACTCCAAAACCAGAGCCATTTAATGCAGTAGCAGTAAAAGCTGCTTTGGAAGCTACGGCCGCCGATGCTAAAAAAGAAGAAGTGAAGCCTACTGGGCCTGCTAAATAAGGTTCGGTTACTTAGAGTATCTCATTGTTTTTAAATAATGAGATACTTTATAGGTTAGCTTTTTTTATCAGTTTGCTATTTTAACAATAATAAGTACTTAGACTATTGCAGACTCAGTCCTCTAACTTTTAAATCACAAATCTTCTGGTTGAAACCTTTCCCTTCAGAAAGATACACTGAATTGGGGAGCGGCGTAACTTCCTTCAAATTCACTAAAACAAACAAGGAAATAAGAGTGGCAGAACCTAAAGCTAAACATGGTCTTAAGCGATTTACCAATGCCTTAAAGTACTCTAAACAAGGGCTCTGGGCAGCTTGGCAACACGAAGCAGCCTTTCGCGAGGAAGTACTCGTGTTATTATGTAGTATTCCTTTGGCATTGTGGCTAGGGGATACCATTTTAGAGCGAGTATTATTGATTGCGAGTGTCATGTTGGTATTAGTGGTCGAATTACTAAATTCAGCCATAGAGGCTGTAGTCGATCGAGTCAGTCAAGAAAATCATGAATTAGCGGGTCGTGCAAAAGATATGGGGTCGGCTGCTGTATTAGTCACCATATGCCTGAGTGTATTGATCTGGTTAGGAATTTTGCTAATTTGACAAATGTCAACTGGCTTCCATAGATAATAAAAAATGTCAAGTTTCAACTATTCAAGTTGGCATATTAAGATTCTCTTAAATGGTATTTTGCTGTATCCTTAGATGTTAGTTGTGTGTTTTCACACAGGTCGCGCACAGGTCGTTTAATAGCGTTGCTATGACAGTGATTAAACCTGCTGATTACGCTTCCAAAAAGAATTCTGTTTTAAATTTTAAGTTAATGTTGAGGGCAAATGATGGCTCATAGTGCAGTGGCTCCATCAGAGCAATATAACTATGAAATCGTAAAGAAATTTGCGATTGCTGCGATTGTCTGGGCTTTGGCAGGGATGACTGCCGGTGTGTATATCGCGTCAGAACTGGCATGGCCATTTTTGAACTTTGATATCGCTCAGATCACTTTCGGACGTTTACGTCCTGTTCACACCAGCGGAGTTATTTTCGGTTTCGGTGGTAATGCGTTATTTGCAACGTCTTATTACGTAATACAACGCACCTGCCAAGTACGTTTAGCAGGTGGTAATTTCTGGCCTAACTTCACTTTCTGGGGTTGGAACCTTTCTTTAGCAGTGGCAGGTACAGGTTATTTATTTGGTATTACTCAAGGTCGTGAGTATGCTGAGCCTGAGTGGTATGTGGATATTGCTATTGCAGTTGTGTGGGTAGTTTATTTCTTATTATTCACTTTAACGTTAATACGTCGTAATCAACCCCATATTTATGTTGCTAACTGGTTCTACATGTCCTTTATTTTAGCAACTGCATTACTACATATTTTCAATAACTTGGCCATGCCCATTGGCTTCCTGAGTGTTAAGTCTTATAGCCTGTTCTCAGGTGTGCAAGATGCGATGACTCAATGGTGGTATGGTCATAATGCGGTAGGTTTCTTCTTAACAGCAGCCTTCCTCGGTATGATGTATTACTTCGTACCTAAACAAGCAGGTCGTCCAGTTTATTCATATCGCTTATCTATCGTGCATTTCTGGGCATTAAGTTTTATGTATATGTGGGTAGGTACACACCACTTACATTGGACTGCTATTCCTGATTGGACTTCTACTTTAGCCGCTACCTTCTCTATCCTGTTATTAATGCCATCTTGGGGTGGTATGATCAACGGTATCATGACGTTATCAGGCGCATGGGATAAATTACGTACTGACCCTATTATGTTATTCTTAATCACTTCATTATCTTTCTACGGTATGTCTACCTTCGAAGGTCCAATGATGTCATTAAAAAGCGTCAATGCATTATCTCACTATACTGACTGGACAGTAGGTCACGTACATTCGGGTGCTTTAGGTTGGGTAGCGATGGTTTCGATTGGTTCGTTCTATCACATGATTCCACGTATCTGGAACACCACGTTATATAGCCTCAAATTAGTTTACGTTCACTTCTTCTTAGCCACTATTGGTACTATTTTATATATCACTGCTATGTGGGTATCTGGTATCGGTCAAGGTTTGATGCTACGTGCGTTCGATGAGTTCGGTAACCTTTCTTACTCATTTATTGAAACAGTAGCCTTTATGCATGGTCCATTAGCGGCTCGTGCGGTAGGTGGTTTGTTCTTCTTAACAGGTATGTTAGTAATGGCTTATAACGTTTATATGACTATTGCTCGTGCTAAACAAGAAGTGCCAGTTACTGTTGCTGCCGCAGCTAAAGCATAAGGAGAGAAGGCATGTTTAAACACGAAAGTATTGAAACGAATTCCGGTTTACTCATTGTTCTGACTCTAGTAGCAATTAGTATCGGTGGTTTAGTTGAAATCGTACCTTTGCATTACATCAATAGTACGGTAGAAAAAGTACAAGATCCTCAAACAGGTTTAGATGCAGTACGTCCTTACACTCCTTTAGAGTTGCGTGGTCGTGATATCTATATTCGTGAGGGTTGCTACACTTGCCATTCGCAAATGATTCGTCCTTTCCGTGATGAAGATTTGCGTTATGGTCACTATTCATTAGCAGCTGAGTCTAAATATGACCATCCCTTCCAATGGGGTTCAAAACGTACAGGGCCGGATTTAGCTCGCGTTGGTAAAAAGTACTCTAATGAATGGCATGTACAACATTTAGTGGCTCCACGCTCAGTGGTACCTGAGTCCATCATGCCTAATTACCCATGGTTGCTCAAAAATGAGTTGTCCTATGGTGATATTAAAGAGCGTATGGTGGCACTCAAGAAAGTAGGTGTTCCTTACTCTCTGACTAAAGCAGAGTATGACTCTAACGTGAAACAATTTGGTGAACCTGTTGCTAAGAAACTGGACATTAATAGTGCTCAGCAAAACTTAGTCAACGAAGCTGCTGCAGGTAATCTTGATGGTGATGCTAATCGTATTACCGAAATGGAGGCTGTGGTCGCTTACCTACAAGTACTAGGTACTATGGTCGACTTTACCAAATATGATGAAGACTACTTCATTAACTTCCGTTAATAAGGACAAGTTTGTGAGTGATATAAGCGTGAAAGGAGTATCAATATGCTAGCTGATGCTTGGCTATGGTTGACCGATTTAGGTAATAGCAAAATTTTAGCGCTACTGATTTTCTTTTTCACGTTTATTGGTATTTTGCTGTATGTCTATACCAATCGCCAACGTAGTGAGCGATTGGAGTCTTATAAGTACTTGCCTTTAGAAGACGATGATGTGCCACAAGATCCGTACCTTCACTCGCAAACCAAAGGTGAGAAATAAATTATGGCGAATCCTGTAAAAGACCCTTTGACTGGTGCCGAAACTACTGGTCATGTGTGGGATGAAACCTTACAAGAGTTTAATAATCCATTGCCCACTTGGTGGTTATGGACATTCTATGGCACGTTGTTATTCGCGCTGGTTTATTGGGTTATTTATCCTAGTTGGCCTATAGCGGATAGTTATTTAAAAGGTATTGGTACCCTTGAGTATAAAGACGCTAAAGGCCAAGAAACCTCTCATCACTGGAATATGCGCTCTTTATTAGTTAAAGACATGCAAGAAGGCGAAAGTGCTCTGAAACAAAAAGAGTACTTAAGTAAAGTATCAGCAGCGTCTTATGAGCAAATTGCTCAAGATCCTGATATGAGTGCTTTCGTGCGTTCTTATGGTAAAGGGGTTTTCGGTGATAACTGTGCTGCTTGCCATCAAACCGGTGCAAACGGTGTAGTAGGTTTATTCCCTAATTTAGTAGATGACGATTGGTTATGGGGCGGTAAAGCTGAGCAAATCGAACAAACGATTCGTCAAGGTCGTTTAGGCTTTATGCCAGCTTTTAAAGAGACCTTAACTGATGCTCAAGCAGACGAAGTAGCCAACTATGTTTTAAGTATGTCTGGTTTACCTCATAACGCTGAGGCTGCAAAACAAGGTGAGGTGATTTTCAGTGGTGAGACAGGTGGTTGCTATTACTGCCATACTACTGAGGGTAAAGGTCTGGCTTCTCAAGGGTCAGCCAACTTAACTGACAAAGTTTGGACTATTGCTAATATTCCAGCGATGGCAGATCAAGCCGAACAAGTTAAAGCCATTAAAAATGTTATTTTAAATGGTGTTCAACGCCAAATGCCTGTTTTCGGTCATCGTTTAGATGATACTGAAATCAAAGTACTTGTTGCCTATTTAGGTCAAATGTCAGCTAGTAAATAATTAGTTGTCATAGTACTGAGTAAAAAAGCCGGACTTGTTCCGGCTTTTTTATTTTTAACTATTTGTATTGGAGTACGATATATTACTATTGTGTCTATTCAATTAAATAGAGTTTAATTTTTAGTTTTAGGTGTTTTTTTAAAAGTTGGTATCTTTCCTTATGCGTTTTACCCCTCATCATGCCCAATACTTTGCCTACGAACTGTCTAAACGTAGTTCATCCAATAGTATGCAAAAACTTGCCTCTACTCTGGTAGACGCGCAAGTTGATTTAAACCCTCACCAAGTTGAGGCAGCTTTATTTGCTTTTCAATCGCCCCTTTCAAAAGGGGCAATCCTTGCTGATGAGGTGGGCTTGGGTAAGACGATTGAAGCTGGTTTGGTCATTTCGCAAAAATGGGCAGAACGTAAGCGCAAAATCTTGATCATTACACCCGCAAACCTGCGTAAACAATGGAGTCAGGAACTACAAGATAAGTTTTTCTTGCCTTCCATTATTCTTGAGGCAAAAATTTTTAATGACTGTATTAAAAATGGCAATCTAAATCCTTTTGAGCAACAGGACATTATTTTGTGTTCTTATCAATTTGCCAAAACTAAAGATGCTTATTTGAAGCAAGTTCAATGGGATTTAGTGGTAATTGATGAGGCGCATCGTCTACGTAATGTTTATAAGGCTGGTAATAAAATTGCACGTGCCATCAAAGAGGCTCTGGAGCCAGCCCCCAAAATTTTGCTTACGGCAACTCCATTGCAAAATAGTCTTTTGGAACTCTATGGTTTAGTCAGTATCATTGATGATTATACGTTTGGTGATGTAAAAAGTTTTAAAAATCAATATAGTCGGGTGAATAGTGCGGCTGAGCCTGAGCAGTTTTTAGAGTTAAAAGAGCGGCTAAAACCGATTTGTAAGCGTACCTTACGTCGTCAAGTATTGGAGTATATCCGCTATACCAATCGAATTGCTTTAGTGGAAGAGTTTTATCCTAGTTCTGATGAAAACAGGCTGTACGAGTTAGTTTCCGAGTATTTGCAAGCGCCCAATCTATACGCCCTGCCCGCCAGTCAGCGCCCCCTGATGACACTGATATTGCGGCGTTTGCTGGCTTCATCCACCTATGCTATTTCAGGAACCTTGGCTGGGCTTGCGGTTAAGCTCGAAAAGATTATTGAGCAACATCAAGAGCAAAATAGATTTGATGCCGAGTTGGGTCTGAGCCTATTAGAGGTTCAGGACAATTTTGAGACTTATGATGAGTTAAATGATGAGTGGGAAGGTGACGAAGAGCCGAAAGAAGACACAGTTTATACGCCTGCCGATATTGAAAATATGCGGCTGGAAGTAGCTTCACTCAAAGAGTTTGCGAGTCTTGCACAAGCTATTCAAAAAAACTCTAAGGGTGAAAAGCTTTTTACAGCCTTGGCCAATGGTTTTCAGGAGTTAGATAGATTAGGGGCTGCTAAAAAAGCGATTATTTTCACCGAAAGTAAACGTACACAAGAATATTTACGTACGCTACTGGAAGGTCAGGGTTATGCGGGTAAGGTCGTCTTATTTAATGGTACTAATACCGATACAGCCTCTCAAGCGATTTACCAAGCATGGGTGAATCGTTATCGTGATACGGATAAAGTGACTGACTCGCGTTCGGCTGATATGCGTGCAGCTTTGGTGGACTATTTCCGTGAAGAAGCCACGATTATGATTGCTACCGAAGCGGCGGCAGAAGGCATTAATCTGCAATTTTGCTCGTTAGTCATCAATTATGATTTGCCGTGGAATCCACAACGAATCGAACAACGCATAGGGCGTTGTCATCGGTACGGGCAACAGTTTGATGTGGTGGTAGTAAACTTTCTCAATAAAGCTAATGCGGCTGACCAGCGCGTTTATGAACTACTCAATGACAAATTTAAGCTCTTCGATGGTGTATTCGGGGCTAGTGATGAGGTTTTAGGTAGTATTGAGAGTGGAGTAGATTTCGAAAAGCGGATTGCTCGTATTTATCAAGAGTGTCGAACCACGCAACAAATAGAACAGGCTTTTAATGAGCTGCAAGCTGAGCTGGAGGGTAGTATTAGTCAAGCTTTACAACAGACACGCCAACAGCTTTTGGAAAATTTTGATGAAGAAGTCCACGAAAAGCTCAAAATTAATCTGCAAACGAGTCGTGAGTACCTTTCAAAATACGAACATTGGTTGTGGTCATTAACTCAAGTTCAGCTTAGTGAGTGTGCACAATTTGATGGTGAAGCTTACCGTTTTTGCTTGCACAAAAATCCCTTTACAGCCTTGTCGATTCCTTTAGGGGATTATCAGATGGGTAAGCAGGTTGAAGAGGCTCATGTGTATCGCATTAGTCACCCTTTAGCACAAGGTTTAATTGAGCAAGCTAAAACTAAACCCCTCGATTCGGCGCATTTGGTATTCCACTACACACACAATAAAAGCAAGATTAGTATCTTAGAGTCTTTACACGGGCTATCAGGGTGGCTAGTGGCAAGGAGTGTCACCATTTCTAGTTTAGAAATCGAGGACTATTTGTTATTAGCGGGTCTAACGACGGAAGGTGTGTTATTAACAGATGAGCAATGTCGTCGTTTGTTTTCGTTACAAGCCGAAACAGGCAGTTTCCATGTGTCCTCTCAAGCACATTTAGACCGTTTAGACCAAGCCTTAACGTCGCAAAAAATGGATATTTTAGGCACTATCAGCTCACGTAATGCGCAATTCTTTGAGTTGGAATTGGATAAGCTTGATCAATGGGGTGAGGATAAGCGTAGCTCGCTTAAAATCACGCTCAAGGATTTGGATGAGCAGATTAAGGAACTGAAAAAGCACGCACGAGTTGCGCCCAACCTCCCTGAGAAACTCAAGTTGGAAAAACAGCGCAAACAGTATGAATCAGAGCGTGATAGTGCTTGGCGTGAATACGACCGTGCAGCTAAAGAGATTGATCAGGCTAAAGATCGCTTGATTGAACAAATAGAGGCAAAATTAACTCAAGCACTCATCGAAAAAGACCTGTTTATGATAAGTTGGTCAGTGGTGTAATTTTCTTGAATTTTTCTATATGACCCTTAATCACCCCCTTAGTTTGGAAAAAGCATATGACCTCACCGATTGATCGTGTTGACCTTAGTTCTTTGAGCATTACCGATTTGCAAAAGCAAAAACTTAAAGTGTTGTTTCCTGAAGTCTTTACCGAAGGGGATAAGATTGATTTTGAACGGCTTAAACAGACGTTGGGCGAGACTGTGGACAGTGGCAAAGAGCGTTTTGGTATGAATTGGGCTGGTAAAGCGGATTGCTTTAAGACCATTCAACAGCCAAGTATTGCTACGCTTGTGCCTGCAAGGGATGAGAGTGTGGATTTTGATACCACTGAAAATTTGTTTATTGAGGGTGATAACCTTGAAGTGTTGAAGTTGTTGCAAAAGAGTTATTTGGGCAAAGTGAAGATGATTTACATTGATCCGCCTTATAACACGGGCAATGATTTTATTTACCCTGATAACTATAGCGAAAACTTAGATACTTACCTTGAATATACAGGTCAAATTGACGGTGAAGGGCGTAAGTTTAGTACCAATGTCGATACGGATGGGCGTTTTCATAGTAAGTGGATGAATATGATGTATCCGCGTCTTTTTTTGGCAAAAAATTTGCTGAGAGAGGATGGGGTTATTTTTATTTCGATTGATGATAATGAGGTACACAACTTAAGAGCGTTGTGTAATGAAGTTTTTGGGGAAGAGAATTTTATTTCGCAAGCAGGATGGCAAAAAGTATATAGTCCAAAAAATCAGGCTAGACACCTTTCAAATGACTATGAATATGTTTTGATTTATTGTAAGCAGATTATTGGTTTTAATGTGGGATTATTACCAAGAACAGAAGAAATGAATAAAAGATATTCAAATCCTGATAACGATCCTAGAGGCGATTGGAAAGCAGGGGATTTAGTGGCTGCTGGAGAAAGAAAAGGTGGTCATTATATAGTTAAAAATCCTATAAGTGGAAAAGAATATGATGTTCCATCAGGAAAACATTGGGCTTTCTCAGAAGATACGATGAAAACTTTATTAGCAGAGAATAGAATTACTTTTGGTAAAAATGGCGATAGCTTTCCTAGTTTTAAGCAATTTTTGAGCGAAGTTAAACAGGGTAGAGTGCCGTCATCTCTATTGAGTTATAAAGATTATGGTCATACAGATGAAGCAAAAAAAGACTTTATAAAGTTATTTGGTGAGGAAGGAAGAACTATTTTTGAGACTTTAAAGCCAATAAGATTAATAAAAAATTTAGCATTGATAGGTGATACAGATAGTGATTCTATTATCCTCGACTTCTTTGCTGGTTCAGCCACGACAGCCCACGCTGTTATGGACTTAAACAAAGAAGACGGCGGCAATCGCAAGTTTATTTGCGTGCAACTGCCCGAACCGTGTGACGAAAAAAGCGAAGCGTTTAAGGCAGGCTACCAAACCATTGCCGAAATAAGCAAAGAGCGTATTCGCCGTGCGGCTGCCAAAATAAAAGCCGAACAAACCGAAGCACAAGAAAAAGCCGACTTATTTGATGACGGTACAGCAAATACCGTACTTGACTTAGGTTTTCGCGTTTTCAAGCTGCAAAAATCCAATTTTAAGGTATGGGATGCCAATACTCCTAAAGACCCCGAAGCCATTCAGCAAGCTCTTGAATTACACGTTGACCATATTGACCCACAAGCCGAACAAGAAGCGATTTTGTTTGAATTGCTGCTCAAGTCAGGTTTTGAACTCACGACACCTATTCAAAAGTTTACCCTAGCGGATAAACAAGTTTATAGCATTGCACATGATATTTTGCTGATTTGCTTAGACAAAGCCCTCACCAGTGAAGTGATTAGAGAAATGGCAGAACTTAATCCGTCACGAGTGATTTGCTTGGATGAAGGTTTTCAAGACAACGATCAACTCAAAACCAATGCCGTTTTGATAATGAAAAGCAAAGGCGTAAATGATTTTAGAACGGTGTAATTTATATGAAAATTCAATTTGATAGCTCACAAACCTACCAGAACGATGCGGTTGCTGCTTTTACAGGATTATTTGAAGGTCAACCACTGAATCAAGGCGATTTTACGGTAACAATCAACGCCAACAATCAATCCATTAGTAATAATTTGAGTTTGTTTGCCGTAGAGCTAGGGGCAATTGGTAATAATCTTGCTTTACACCCAGACGAAATATATAAAAACTTGGTTGCCATTCAAGAGCGCAACGCTATTGAGCCAAGCAGTCGCCCTGAGTTTGATAAAAACGGTTTAAACTTTTCAGTTGAAATGGAAACTGGTACAGGGAAAACTTATGTTTATTTACGTAGCATTTTTGAATTAAGCCAACAATACGGCTTTAAGAAGTTTGTGATTGTCGTGCCTAGTGTGGCGATTCGGGAAGGTACATTAAAAAATTTAGCGATTACCTCTGAGCATTTTAAAAGCCTTTATAATAATATCGAGTTTGAGTACTTTGTTTACGACAGTAAAAAAGCCAGTCGCTTACGCCAATTTGCGAGTAAAAATATTTTGCAAATTATGGTCATTAATATTGATGCCTTCCGTAAAGACTTTTCCGATAGCGAAGACTCTAAAAAAAGTAACGTAATTTTTAAAGAAAGCGACACGCTTTCAGGGCGTAAGCCGATTGAGTTTGTGCAAGCCACGCAGCCTTTTGTGATTATTGATGAACCGCAAAGCGTCGATAACACACCAAGAGCACAAGAAGCAATAAAGTCGCTGAATCCGGCGTGTATTTTGCGTTTTTCAGCCACGCATAAAAATCCTTATAATCTCGTTTATAAGCTCGACCCTATTAAAGCCTATGAGTTGCGCTTAGTGAAGCAAATTGTAGTCGCCTCGGTACAAGGGCAAAATGCACAAAACGCGGCTTATATCAAGCTACTGGAAGTCGATAATAAAAAAAGCATTCGGGCAAAACTACGTATTCAGGTACAAGGTAATGGCGAGATCAAAGAAAAGGATATTTGGGTGAAGCAAAACGACGATTTGTATATAAAATCTAATGAGCGTTTTATGTATAAAGACGGTTTTCAAGTCCTAGAAATCAGTGCTGAACCGGATAATTCCTACATCGATTTTAATTTTGGTCGGATTATGCTGGGGCAAGAGCAAGGCGGTATTAAAGAAGATATTGCATCAGTACAAATTGAGCGCACCATTCGCAAGCACCTTGATAAAGAACTGCAACTCAAAGACAAAGGCATTAAGGTTTTGAGTTTGTTTTTTATTGATAAAGTGGCGAACTATCGTGTTTACGATCAAGAGGGAAAAACTCAAAAAGGGAAGTTTGCTGAGCAATTTGAAGCGCATTACAACAAGTTGATTGCCTTACCACAGTATCAAGGTTTAGGACTGCACCCCGTTGAAGCCCTACATAATGGCTATTTCTCGGCGGATAAAAAAGGCGTACTCAAAGACACCAATGGGAGTACACAAGCGGACGATGATACTTATAGCTTGATTATGCGGGAAAAAGAAAAGCTCTTGTCCCTAGATACGCCCTTAAAATTTATCTTTTCGCATTCCGCTTTGCGCGAAGGTTGGGATAATCCCAATGTCTTTCAAATTTGTACCCTCAATGAAACACAATCCATCACCAAGAAACGTCAAGAGATAGGGCGGGGTTTACGTTTGCCCGTCAACAAAGACGGTGTGAGAGTATTTGATGATGCGATTAACAAACTCACCATTATTGCCAATGAAACCTACGACGCTTTTGCGACGAGTCTGCAAAAAGAATATGAAGAGGATTGTGGTGTGACCTTTGGTAAAGTGCCAGTACACGCTTTTAAGAATCTTGTCACGATGGTGGGCGGTGAAGAAAAAGCCTTGGATAACGAACAAGCCCAGCAAGTATTTGCTGAGTTAGTAAACAATGGCATTTTGGATAAAAACGGAAAAATTACCGAGAAATTTAAACCAACCCAACAAGGCTTTACCTTGGGTTTATCGGCTGATTTTACCCAACAAGAATCGGCAGTGATTGAAATCTTAAAAAGCTATGAGCTGTCACGCCATGTTCGTAGAGATGAAGAGCCTAAGAAAATGAAGCTCAACAAACAAGTTTTTCTTGATCCCGATTTTGAAATCTTGTGGGAGCGAATTAAGCACAAAACAACCTATAACGTGAGTTATAAAACGGCTGATTTGATTGATGCTTGCGCTCATGCTATTCGTGTCATGCCTAAAGTTGAGGCAGTCAAGGTGGCGTACCGTGAGGATAGTGTGAGTGTGGAAGCTAAAGGTGTGACGACTACCAATATTCGTAATCAGGATGTAACCATTACCTATACGGGTAGTTTGCCCGATCTATTAGCCTATCTACAAAAACAAACGGAATTAACCCGACGAACACTGGTGAAGATTATTAAAAGCAGTGGGCGCGTTGCTGAGTTCGCGGTGAATCCACAACGGTTTATGGATGAAGTGGCAGCACTGATTAAAAAAGAACTGCATAAACTGATGATTAATGGCATTGAGTACGAAAAGCTTACGGTAGGAGAGACTTATTATCGTATGGGGCTATTTGAGGACGATGATCTTAAAGAATACTTTGAGCAGTGTATTCGGGTTCAAAAGTCTATTTTTGAAACAATATCTTATGATTCTGAGGTAGAGCGGCAATTTGCTGAAGCATTGGATAAACGAGAGGATATTAAGCTATTTGTTAAACTACCGTCTTGGTTCAAAATTGAGACACCCATTGGTTCATACAATCCTGATTGGGCGATAGTAAAGCATCAGGATCACGAAAAAGTTTATTTTGTGCGTGAAACCAAGGGTAGTACTTTTAAGGCTAGGGGGGGACGTGTAGGGGAGTCTGAAAAAATTTATTGTGGACGCAAACATTTTGAGGCATTGAAAGTGGATTTTGAGGTGGTGTCAACTGCTAATGCCATTTAGGGTGGGATTTTTCATTGTTTTATTGGTTTTAATCAAAGTATCTCAAGTAGATTCTATGCTTCACTAGGCAGTGATAGAACGCGAAGGTGTAGTACTGCACTATGAAATAATTTCCCTAACGTTGGAAATTATCATACTCGACATATTAGAAGATGTTAAAATTCATCATTCTTCTTCACGAAGTAGTTTAAGTACTCACCCATCCTGAACTACTTTTTTCACTTGGAGCACAGAGTCTTCATGAGTAATGAACAAATTATTCAACCTCATTCACGCGTACAACCACGTAGTGTGCAGGGGCGCTTTAGAACTATAAAAACCGGCATTCTAATTTTTGCTTATGCTATGTTTTTCGTGTTGCCGTGGTTGCGTTGGGAGCGACCTTATGGGCCTGATCAGTTAGTCTTGTTTGATATTCCGGCTCGTCGTTATTACCTCTTTGATCTAGTGATGCATGCTCAAGATGTGTTTTGGTTGACGGCTTTACTGTTTTTGGCGGCGGTATTACTGTTTTTTGTCACTACTATGTTTGGGCGGGTTTTCTGTGGTTATTTTTGCTTCCAAACCTTATGGGTAGATGCCTTCCGTTTTATTGAAAGTAAAATTCAAGGTGATCGGGTGGCACGGATTCGCCTAGACAAACAACCGTGGAATCCTGAGAAAATCCTGAAAAAAGGGGGCACTCACGCGGCTTGGTTATTTTTGGCATTTTGGACAGGCTTGACCTTCGTTCTATATTGGGGGGATGCGTTTGAGCTGACTAAACAAGTCTTTACCGGTCAAGCCTCAGCAGCAGCTTATGGCACCATACTCATTCTAATGACTACCACGTATTTAGCAGCGGGGTGGGTACAAGAATATATTTGTATTCATATTTGTCCGTACTCTCGTTTCCAAAGCGTTATGTTTGACGTGGATACCATGATTGTGTCTTATGATGCTAAGCGTGGGGAAGGTTCTACAGGACGTGCTAAACCTATTAAAGACTTACGCGACCGTGAGAAGCGTCAAGATCAAGGACATGGCGACTGTATTGACTGTGGTTACTGCGTGCAAGTGTGCCCTATGGGGATTGATATTCGTAATGGTTTACAGATTAGTTGTATTCACTGTGCGTTATGTATTGATGCTTGTGATGCCATTATGGATAAGCAGCAATGGCCTCGCGGTTTAATCCGTTACACTTCTGAGCATGAATTAGCGGGTGAAAAGACTCAATTCCTAAAACTACGTACCGTGGGGTATGGTTTAGCGACTTTACTTGCCACTGCCTATTTAGTTTGGATGATTAGTTCGACCAAGCAACTGGAGTTGTCTATTGTCCAAGTACGTAATCCACTATTTGTGACCTTATCAGACGGCAGTATTCGCAACAGTTATGAGGTCAAAATTAATAATAAGACGATGGCGCCTGCGAAATACAAGCTTGAAATCGAAGGATTAGACGGTGCGCATTTGTCATTAGGTAATGTTACTGACTTGAGTGTAAAGCCTGATACGAGTTTACGGTTATTTGCACAGGTTAATTATATGCCACCTGCAGCGGGCAATTTTGCTAAAAATCGTGAGTTTGCTTTCAAATTGACCCCAATCGAAGGTGAGGTTACACAGTCTGAAGTGGTAATATCACACTTTATGTTGCCGTAAGAGTTTGGATAGTAAAAAGGCATGGAAAATCAAAGTCTGTTATTAACCCTAACTACAGGAACAGTGATTTCATTCATTTTGTTTGCTGTGTTTTATTGGGTTCTAAAACTGAGTAGTAAGCTAGCCAGCTTACTGACCATTTTAGTGGTGGAGTTAGTCTATATCCCTTTAGTAGCCTTTAATTGGCCGGGGTTAGATGTTTTTGCGATTCACTTTGCCTTTTTTACTATGGTTCCCTATGGGTTAGGTATGATTACCAGCCAGCGGGACAACCAGCAGCGTTATGATCAATTACATAATGTGTCCCATCCAGCTTCAGCTAAAAAGTGGCGGATTCATTGGGTTCCTACGATAATCATTAGCTTTTTTATCGTATTAGCTTGTGTTGATGCCACTATTATCACCTTAGCAAATAAAGGTGCTTCTCCCGATTTTATGAAGCGTTTCTTTCCAGAGCCTCGCTCGGGTGAGCAGGCGGCTTCGTCTTATCCGGGGGTGATTTCACACGACTTTAAAGAAAAGTATGATCAATTTAATACTTATGTGACCCAACTAAAAGAGCAGGGTGAACGTGGTTGGCGTTTAACTGAAGGTTGGCAAGCTAAACCACAAGTGGGCAAAGATACTTTATTTAAAATTACCTTAGTCGATAAAGCGGGGCAGCCTGTTACCCAAGGTAAGGCTACCATGCGCTTGCTCAGACCCTCTAATCAAACGCTTGATCGAGCTATTGATTTATTAGAAACAGCCCCTGGTCAGTATGGTAATAATATTAATTTGCCAGAACCGGGCTTGTGGCAAGTTGTTATTACAGTACAACAAAATAACTATACACATGAAGTACGAGGCAAGACGTGGGTTCAACCAGCCTCCTAAGTAATGGATGTTTTCATTGCGGTTTGCCTATTCCTGAAGGGGCTACTTATAACGCAATGGTGTTAGGTGAAGCTCGTCAATTTTGCTGTACAGGTTGCCAAGCGGTGGCGGAGGCCATTGTCGCTAATAATCTCACGGATTTTTATAAGTTTCGTACGGATGTGAGTACTAAGCCTGAGGAGTTAGTACCAGAGGCGTTACGACAGTTACAAATTTATGATGAGCCAGAGCTACAAAAAAGCTTTGTCAAAACGCAAGGTGAGCAGCGTGAAGCTTCATTAATTATGGAGGGGATCGTTTGTGCAGCCTGCGTTTGGCTCAACGAGCATCATATTCGTAAAATAGCAGGAGTGGTGGATTTTCGAATTAACTACTCTACCCATCGAGCCACTTTGCGCTGGGACAATGCTAAGGTTCAACTTAGTACTATCCTCAAAGCTATAACGGATATCGGTTATCTGGCTCATCCGTTTGATTCGGGGCGTATGCAGGCGCTACAAAAGAAAGAAAAATCCTTAGCACTAAGACGTATTGCCGTGGCAGGTCTAGGCATGATGCAAGTCATGATGCTAGCGGTGGCGATGTATGTCGGTGCTTATTCGGACATGACGGAGAGTATGCGCAATTTTATCCGTTGGATTAGTTTCATTATGACTATTCCAGTGGTGTTTTATTCTGCTGGTGTTTTTTTTACTTCAGCAGGGCGAGATATTAAACGCGGGCGTTTTGGTATGGACGTGCCTGTATCCATTGCTATCGCTGTAACCTTTAGTGCCAGTGTGTATGCCACTTTAAAGGGCACTGGAGAAGTTTACTTTGACTCAGTAACCATGTTTACTTTCTTTTTGCTAACAGGGCGCTTCTTGGAAATGCAAGCGCGGCATAAAGCAGGGCAAGTCGCTGAGGAATTAGTACGTTTACTGCCTGCGACTACCACAAGACTTCGTAATGGCGAGCAAGAAGTAGTGGCAGTTAATGCGCTGGAAATCAATGATCAAGTACTCATTAAACCGGGTGAAATTGTTCCTGCTGATGGCGTGGTATTGGAGGGAGTGAGTAGTATTAATGAATCACTCTTAAGCGGTGAAAGTTTGCCTACCACTAAACGCCCAAGTGACAGTCTAGTCGGTGGAACTGTTAACTTAGAAAGTCCATTGGTAATGCAAGTGCAAAAAGTGGGTGATAGTACTGTTTTGGCAGCTATTATTCGCTTATTGGAACGGGCGCAATCTGAAAAGCCAGAGTTGGCTCGCCTAGCAGAGCGAGTGGCTTCACGCTTTGTACCGCTTATTTTATTCATAGCGACCGCCGTATTTTTTTATTGGCATTATCAAGGCTCACCTCATGCCTTTTGGATTGCATTAACCGTACTAGTGATTACGTGTCCTTGTGCTTTTTCGTTAGCCACTCCAGCCGCTTTAACAGCAGCTACAGGTACTTTAACTTCACAAGGTGTATTGACCACCCGAGGAAATGCTTTAGAAACCTTGGCTCAGGTTGATCATATTATTTTTGATAAGACAGGTACGTTGACCACAGGCAAATTAGCTTTAGTGAGCACACAAGCCCTTAGTACTTTAAGTGTTGAGGAGTGTTTAAGTTTAGCCGCTGGGTTGGAAAAGGTTTCAGAGCATCCCGTAGCCCATGCTTTTATGGCAGAGGTGTTTGAACCCGCTACGGTGCAAAATATTCAAGCGTTTTCAGGTCAAGGGCTACAAGGTATATGGAATAATGAGATAGTGCGGATTGGTACAGCAGAGTTTGTTAATGAGTTAACTCAAAGTACTCCTCCTGTTGTTTCAACTACTAGTACACAATCCTTAGTATGGTTAGGTAAAGCAGGCACATGGCTGGCTGTATTTTATCTACAAGATCATATTCGCCCTGAAGCTAAAGGGATGATCACGCAGTTAAAGCAATTAGGTTTACAAGTATCTTTATTAAGTGGTGATAATCCCCAAGTAGTGCAGGCGGTAGCTCACGAGTTAGGATTAGAACATGCATTAGGCGGACAATTACCTGACGATAAACTTGCCTATTTAAAGCACGCTCAGGCACAGCGGCAAGTAGTAGCGATGGTAGGTGATGGTGTTAATGATGCTCCAGTCTTGGCAGCCGCTAATGTTTCATTAGCTATGGGGAGTGGGTCACAATTAGCGCAGGCTAGCGCTGATATGGTGTTGCTCAGTGAAAACCTAGAACGCATTCCCTTTGCGATTATGACCGCTCGACGTATGCAAACTATTATTAAGCAAAATTTTGCTTGGACCATTGGCTACAATGTTATTGCTATTCCCATAGCCGCTTTAGGTTGGGTGGCACCTTGGTTGGCAGCTATTGGTATGTCGATGAGTTCGTTAATTGTAGTGCTGAATGCGCTGCGGCTAAAGAATTCATAAACTCAGGTGAGTAATAAGCTAGAGTAATTTTCATATAGAAAATTGAATGGCAGCGTTTCATTCAGCCGAATTAGATGCTACATTAACCCCTAACCACAAAATCCTAATGAAAAGAGTAAGATCTAACAATGGATGCACTCTATATGTTGATTCCAATCGCTATTGGAGTCATGTTTGTTATTGTGATTGCTTTTATTTATACGGTTAAAAGTGGTCAATATGATGATTTAGAAGGGCCTGCTCATCGTATTTTAATGGATGACGATGACCCTCGAATACCCCATCAACCTGAAAATACCCCAGAAACTGAGACCGTGGATAAAACTTAATAGACTTAGCTGATTTTTGCTCATTAATGCTTATTTTTAAGCCTTTCATCAAAAAAATCAGAATCCAGTGCGCACAATGTCAAGAGATGTCCTATTCTCTGTGGTAGGTTTTTGTATAGAATGAGTTTATTAAATGTGTTGTTTTATCCGTAAACCAATGGTTTATATCCGGTAAGGGATGACCGGGTAGCCGTAACATCGCACCATAAGTAATAAAGATGGGTGGTGTCTCACTGGCTAAAAATCTCAACAAGGAGAATCGTTTTTTATGTCAGACAGAAGGTTACAGGTCTTTCATGCTGTTGCAAGACTCTTAAGTTTCACCAAGGCTGCCGAAGTGTTGCATATGACACAGCCTGCCGTGACTTTCCAGATTCGTCAGTTAGAAGATCAATTCGATACGCGTTTATTTGACCGCACACATAATAGAGTATCTTTAACGGATGCAGGTCAGATAGTTTTTGAATATGCTGAAAAGATTTTTGAGCAATATAATGAAATGGAAAATGCTATCCGTGAAATGACGGATGACATTAGCGGTTCCTTGACAATTGGTGCAAGCACAACCATTTCAGAATATATGTTGCCCGCTCTATTAGGAGATTTTAAATCTAAAAATCCTGATGTGAAGTTAAGGCTACGGGTTTCTAATACCGAAGGCATTGTCTCTATGGTAGAGAATAATGTCATTGATCTAGGTGTGGTAGAGGGACCTGTGTCTAATAAAAACTTATTAGTAGAAGTTTGTCGTCACGACGAATTAGTACTAATAGTACCTCCGAATCATGAGTTAGCTAATCGTGGTACAGTGTCAGCGAGAGATATACTGAAGTACCCTTTTATTTGCCGTGAAGAAGGTTCTGGTACACGTGAGGTCACTTTAGAGTACTTAAGCTCACAAGGTGTGGATAAACACTCTATGAGTAATTGCTTAGAGCTAGGTAGTCCAGAAGCCGTAAAAGGTGCTGTTGAAGCAGGTATGGGAGTTTCTATTGTATCTAGTGCTTCTATTACTAAAGAGTTGCGGTTAGGTAGTTTAGTACCCGTCAAATTAGATCCTCCTTTAGCACGGGACTTCTCTTTTGTCCGCCAACGCCAAAAATTCAAAGTACCTGCTATGGAAGAGTTACTGGAGTTTGCTCGCAACTATTGCCAAAAAGCGCAGCAAGAAGACCCTTACAATAAAACTCCCTCAGCCTAATGCTGGGGAGTTTATTTTATTGCTAAATACGGTTAGCCAAACTTTTAATTAAAAACGAATCAGTAAAGGAACACTATAAAATAGTGTTCAATTCCTAGATAATGCTCAGCTGCACTCCACCATTTGAGTACTTATTTACATGTTAGTTGGTACTAACCCACTCCAGTCAACTATTAAACCTAGTAATCAGCGGTTGCTGAAGCTATTTAATCAATTAGATTCAGCCAACCAAACTACGATACTAGCATTTATTGAGTTTTTAGCGGCTCGTCAAGAATCTCAACCCCTTGTTATTCCTAAACCAGAGTTATTGCCTCGCTCTGAAAATGAGAGTGTGGTAAAAGCACTAAAGCGTTTGAAAGCAAGCTATCCCATGTTGGAGAGTGATGCTTTATTACATACTTCCTCCGCTTTAATGACTGAACATATTATGCAAGGACGACCTGCCTCAGAGGTGATTGATGAATTAGAGCAGCTATTTGCCAGTGCTTACCAACAGTTAATAGCTAACACCTTGTAAATTAGGATTTTTAATGATTAAGTTAATTAACGATTGGTATAAGCAACACTTTTCTAATCCTCAAGTGGCTATATTAGCTATTTTGCTGATTATTGGTTTGAGTATTATTATCTTTGCAGGGCATATCCTAAAGCCTATTTTAGCTGCCGTTGTTTTGGCTTATCTATTAGACGGTGGGGTTGAGTGGTTACGCCAGTTTAAAATCCCTCGTACTGTTTCAGTATTATTAGTATTTAGCGTATTTTTACTTTCAGTTACTTTATTATTATTTGTATTAGCGCCTATTCTATTAAAACAAGCCTCGCAATTTGTATTAGCAGTCCCTAGTATGATTTCTACTGGGCAACAAGCTTTAATGTTACTACCTGAAAAGTACCCTAATATTATTTCAGAACAAGTGGTTATTGAAATCCTATCCTCCTTACGTACACATGTTACTCAGCTATCCCAAGAAGTACTAAGTTTCTCGATTTCATCCGTATTTGATGTAATCGCGTTTATGGTTTACATGGTAGTAGTACCCTTATTAATCTTTTTCTTTTTAAAAGACCGTGATCTTATTTTAGGGTGGTTTAGTAAGTTTCTGCCTTCAGATCGCTCACTGGTTTCTAATGTTTGGAAAGAGTTGAATGGTAAAATTGCAGGCTATGTGCGCGGCAAGTTTTTAGAAATATTAATTGTTTGGATTATTACCTTTATAACTTTTTTATTTTTTGGGCTTGATTATGCGATGTTACTGTCTTTCTTGGTGGGAATTTCAGTATTAATTCCGTTTGTGGGTGCTGTAATAGTAACACTGCCTGTCGTAGCAGTGGCTTACTTTCAATGGGGTTATAATAATGACTTTATTTATGTCATGATTGCTTTTGCTATTATTCAATTTCTAGACGGTAATTTATTAGTGCCATTGTTGTTTTCTGAAATGGTTAATTTACATCCCGCTGCAATTATTATTGCAGTATTATTTTTTGGCGCCATTTGGGGAGTGTGGGGTGTATTTTTTGCAATTCCATTAGCTACTCTAATTCACGCCATTATTAATGCATGGCCCGCTAGTCAGCCTGTGCATGAGATGAGTTAAATCGCTTATCTAAAAGTACTCGCTTTAAAGGCAAGTACTTTTAGTCTGTTAACTCAATATTAGATGGTTAATCTAAACCAAAAACTTGGGCGCGTAGAGCCGCAATTTCATCGCGTACTTTGGCGGCTTGTTCAAACTCCAAATTACGCGCATGAGCAAACATTTTGTCTTCGAGTACTTTGAGCTGCTTAACAGCGCGTTCTGGCGACATTGTGCGATAATCCGCTTGAGTTTCAGCTACTTTTTTCTCGCCTTTTTTGCCACGACTCACATTGGCGTATGCCCCTTCCATCACATCTACAATACGCTTTTTAATGGTGGTGGGAATAATGCCATGCGTTTCATTGAAGGCGATTTGCTTCGCACGACGGCGTTCGGTTTCTTGCATCGCAGCTTTCATGGAGTCAGTCATTTTGTCGGCATATAAAATGGCGCGACCTTCCGAGTTACGTGCTGCACGTCCAATGGTTTGAATCAATGAGCGTTCGGAGCGTAAAAAACCTTCTTTGTCCGCATCCATAATCGCCACTAAAGAAACCTCAGGAATATCCAAACCCTCCCGCAGTAGATTAATACCGACTAACACATCAAATTCGCCTTTACGTAAATCACGAATAATCTCCACACGTTCCACGGTATCAATGTCGGAATGCAAATAGCGTACTTTAATATCATGCTCCATTAAGTACTCAGTTAAATCCTCCGCCATCCGTTTGGTGAGCGTGGTCACCAGTACTCGTTCATTCTTTTTCGCTCGAATCGTGATTTCAGACATCACATCATCAACTTGAGTATTGACGGGGCGCACTTCAACAAGTGGGTCAACTAAACCAGTCGGGCGCACGACTTGTTCTGCAATATTGTCAGAGTGCTCCCACTCATAATGGCTCGGTGTGGCGGAGACATGAATGACTTGGGTAAGAAGTTTTTCAAACTCATCAAAACGTAATGGGCGATTATCTAAGGCAGAGGGTAGACGAAAGCCATACTCAACTAAGGTGGTTTTACGTGAACGATCACCTTTATACATACCGCCAAATTGAGGAATGGTAACGTGTGACTCATCCACAAACACAATGGCATTTCTAGGTAAGTAATCAAATAAGCACGGTGGCGGTGCGCCTTGCTCACGGCGGGATAAATACCGTGAGTAGTTTTCAATCCCCGCGCAATAGCCAGTTTCTAAAATCATCTCAATGTCATAAATCGTGCGTTGCTCTAAACGCTGCGCCTCGACTAGACGATTTTCATTACGCAGTACTTCTAGCCGCTCCTTGAGTTCGACTTTAATATGCTCAACGGCATTCAGGAGTACTTCACGTGGGGTGACATAGTGGGTTTTGGGGTAAATCGTGGCTCGGGGTACTTTGCGTAGTACTTCCCCTGTTAAGGGGTCAAAGTAGCTAATATTTTCGATTTCATTATCAAATAGTTCAACGCGAATAGCTTCCTTGTCCGAGTCAGCGGGATGAATATCAATCACCTCGCCACGTACTCGAAACGTGCCGCGTTGTAAGTCCAGATCATTACGCGTGTATTGCATTTCAGCCAAGCGTCGTAAGAGTGTCCGTTGGTCAATATGATCGCCGCGCACTAGTAGTAACAACATTTTCATGTATGACTCAGGATCGCCCAAACCGTAAATCGCGGAAACGGTAGCAATAATAATCGAGTCAGGGCGTTCAAGTAGTGAGCGAGTCGCTGATAAGCGCATTTGCTCAATATGCTCATTCACTGCGGCATCTTTTTCTATATAGACATCTTTGGACGGTACATAAGCTTCGGGCTGATAGTAATCGTAATAGGATACAAAGTACTCCACCGCATTATTAGGAAAAAACGCCTTCATTTCTCCATAAAGTTGTGCGGCTAAGGTTTTATTGTGTGCCAGAATAATAGCAGGGCGCTGGGTGGCTTGAATGACATTAGCCATCGTAAAGGTTTTACCTGAACCGGTTACACCTAATAGCGTCTGATGAAATAGACCTTGGTTAAGTCCATCCACGAGAGAGGCAATGGCGGTCGGTTGGTCGCCTGCGGGGGCGTATTGAGTCGCTAACGTAAATGCTTTTGACATAGGATGCACTTTTTCATTTATATCAGGAGGCAGGTTGCAGTAAAATGCCCGCCGTTTTGTGATAGCCCTTGGGGTCAGGGGCGGACATCACAGTATATCATTCATTGATTTCCCACCTATAGTTAACGGTTGTAATAAGAAATTGGATATTCAATTAGCACAACGAGTAGGGCGCGTTAAACCCTCACCGACTTTAGCCATCACTGCATTAGCGGCACAATTAAAAGCACAAGGGCGTGATATTATTGGGCTAGGGGCTGGCGAACCGGACTTCGACACACCCGATTACATCAAGCAAGCGGGCATTGATGCCATAAAAAACGGTCAAACCCGCTACACTGCCGTCGATGGCACACCTGCTTTAAAACAAGCCGTAGTCGATAAGTTTAAGCGTGACAATGGTTTAGACTATGTGGCTAAACAAGTACTGGTCTCTAGTGGCGGTAAGCAAAGTTTTTATAATCTCTGCCAAGCGTTTTTAGATGCAGGTGATGAAGTTATTATCCCAGCACCCTATTGGGTGTCATACCCTGATATGGTTCTGTTAGGGGATGGTGTACCTGTGATTGTAGCCGCAGGTCAATCGAGCCACTTTAAACTCACACCAGAGCAATTAGAGGCAGCGATTACCCCACGGACTAAAATGTTCGTCATTAATAGCCCCTCCAACCCAACGGGTATGGCGTACACAGTGGCTGAATTAGCAGCATTGGGTGAAGTACTGCGTCGTCATCCTCAAGTACTGATTGCCTCTGATGATATGTACGAACATGTCCTCTTTGGTGGCGCTAAGTTTGTCAACATTCTCAATGTTTGCCCTGATCTCTATGATCGTACTATCGTGTTAAATGGGGTGTCTAAGGCGTATTCCATGACAGGCTGGCGCATTGGTTATGCTGCAGGACCTAAAGCGTTGATTGAAGCTATGAATACCATTCAATCACAAAGTACTTCTAATCCTTGCTCGATTTCCCAAGTGGCGGCGACGGTTGCACTAAATGGCGATTTAAGTTTTACCCAAATGATGGTGGCTGAGTTTGAAAAGCGCCATGCGTTTGTGCATAAAGCCTTTAATGCGATGAAAGGTGTGGAGTGTTTACCCGCAGACGGTACATTCTACAGCTTCCCGCATGTGAAAGGCATGATGGATCGCTTGAATATGAAAACCGATGCTGAACTCTCTAGCTACATCCTCGACAAAGTCGGAGTTGCGGTCGTACCCGGTTCGGCATTTGGTTTGGATGACCATATTCGTATTTCATTTGCGACCAGTATGAAAAATTTAGAAGGTGCCATGTCACGGATTGCGTCACTCTAAATTTAATGAGTACTTTGAGTAAATAAACGTAAAGTACTCAATACTTTTGTAAAAAAGCCTCCTAGTGAGGCTTTTTTATTAGAAAATGAGTGAATGAATTAAGATAGAGATTTAAGAGTACGAGTTTTCTTGCGACGTTGCAGGGAGCTAAGAATATGCCAGTGCCATGCTGCTAAAATAGCTAAATAACCTAGACCCGCTATTAAAAACGCCTCTACTATTAAACCAAAAATTAAAACCCAAAATGAGGTGAGGTAACTAGCGGTAGCGGTATCTTCCCAACTACCTTGTAATATATCCGAAGCCGAAAATAATAATGTTTTGATTTCATCAATACCCAACATAGGCACGCCTAATAAAGTAGAGCCTAGAAAATATCCAAACAGTAAAATAGGCACTAAAGTCAGGGGATTGGATAAAAACGTTAGAGAAACTGCAATGGGTAAGTTAATACGCCAATAAATAGCGCCACTAGCCGCCAATACACTTTGCATGGGCAAGGGGAGTAATGCACAAAGCAATCCCCAAAAAACTGAACGTGAAGCAGACTTTCGATTCAAATGCCATAAATTAGGGTCAGCTAAACGAGAGCCAATAAATCCATTACCCAATAAAGATTTGATTTTAGTAGGAGTTGGAAGAAAACGTCGAATCAGTTTTTTAGGCATGTGAATTTTAATAAGTGTAGTAGGTCATAATTCATAGAAAATTATAGTTTAGGATAGTTCCTAAGCTAACACAAAACCACAGTAGTACGAGTTTTTTATGCCCAAGCGTTTACATCAATTATTACCCGAAGCTTGCAGTCACACTCGGTGGGGTAAAGTACTTAATGATGCAGTACATTTATTAGGCTTGCACGGTCGACCGCAGTTTATTGAGCCTTGTGGCTCTGATGCCATCGCTAAACCCCTCGTACTTTTTATGGGTGGCTCTGCTGATGATCGTCACAAAGCGGTGCTCAATCAAGTCTTTAAAAAATACTATGGTAGGTATCATGCACAACAAGCAATAGGGTATGGCACGTTTCATCAAGTGAATACCTTTATTGAATATGCTAAACGTTGGCACATGGCCGGACAGAAAATTATTCTAGTCGGGCACTCGTATGGTGGCTATGGCGTAATGGCAGTCACTCGGCAATTAGTAGAGCAGGGTATTCCGGTGGAGTGTCTAATAACACTAGACCCAGTAGCATGCTCCATTGCTATCAGAGATGCGGTGCTGATGAATCCTAATTCCGCTAAACAATGGCAGCCTAGTCCTTTATTAAAACAATGGATTAATGTTTACGTCGATTATGAGTTTATTGAGCAGCACGCTAAAAAAATAGGTCTACCGAATATCATTGCATTAAAGGGCGGCCCTTTAAGAGCCTGTGAGCATGCAAGTACTAATATTAAATTAGCGACTGATTTATTAGGGGAATCAAAGTACTTAGTGAATGCTCATCAATTGGCGGATGTAATGTTTTACGCTTTAGGGTTAGATAAAGTACTTAACCTAATTCTAGCAACTACGGATGAAAAATGAGTACTTCATTCAACCTAAAGTACTCATTGCACATCATTTCGTCGGGCTTT
>JBDKGX010000004.1:0-75313 GCA_039797965.1 Pseudomonadota bacterium | reverse complement strand
TACCGCCGTACTATTGTATGGTTCACCGAGTGCTCCGTTTGCTCAGCCCCGTCATGTATTAGGGGGGCATATGATCGGTGCATTAATTGGCGTGGCTTGTGCTCAATTTTTGCATGTACCTCTATGGATTCTAGCAGCGGTTGCTGTATCACTGACTATCGTACTGATGTACCTAACGAAAACGACTCATCCGCCCAGTGGTGCAACCGCCCTTACCGCGATTATTGGTAGTCATAAAATTCATGAGTTAGGTTTTTGGTATATGCTGCATCCGGTTCTAGAAGGATTGCTGATCCTGCTATTGGTAGCATTAATCATTAATAACTTATCTCCTCATAGAAAGTATCCAAACTATTGGTATTAAAGCTATTTTGTATTCTTTGCACCGAGTACTTTGAAAAATCGAATGATACCTAGGGGTAGCGCTAGTTTTTTTGATTGGGCAACCTCCTAGGTTTTGTGTATATTTGGTTCGTGTTTTGTTCGGTTTCAATCATAAGGGAACGCTCATGTCGACTACCACTACCTTAACTAAAAAACAGCAAGCTACTTGGGAAACTATTCAAACACTTTCCAAGCAATACGGACGTCAACCGACGTTAGAAGAAATTGCAATAGGGTTACAGATCAATAGCAAAAGTACTGTTCATGAGCATGTGAAAGCGCTGATCAAAGCAGGTGTGCTGTTGCCCAGTAAAGGCAAAAAAGCCTATGAAATGCCACCAGAGCCTGTAGAAGTAACTTTGCCTATCTTGGGTCGTATTGCTGCAGGTAAACCGATTCAAGTGGTGGAGGATGAACGTACCGTTAGCCCTAATGATCTTTTCGTACGGGATAATCGCTACGCTTTATTGGTGCGCGGGGATTCGATGATTGATATTGGTATTTTGGATGGTGACTATGTAGTCATTCAGCGCCAACACCACGCTCATAATGGCGAAGTGGTTTCAGTCCTAGTCGAGGGTTTTGAAACAACCTTAAAACGCATTTATTTCCTAGGTGATGGTCAGGTCGAACTGCGTCCAGAAAATCGGTCGATGCCTTCCATGTTTTATCCGGCTGAGAGCATTGAAGTTCAAGGTAAAATGGTGGGTTTATTTCGTAAATGGTCATAAACCATGAGTTTCATTTCATGAATCGTATTGGCATTTGAGTAATTTAGTTTTGTATTAAAGGAGGGTTAGCGCATGACTATAACAGCTATACAGCCTAGCGATATTGTATTACGCCCCCGCACCGTATCTGTGCGTGATCAAGAGGCGGGTTGGTGGGTAATTATTCGTAGTGCCATTGCAGTAGCCGCAGTACTAGTCTGGATTTTATTTATTGTTTTACCGGGTATGGAGGCGATTACCAATTTAGATCAAATGGCTTTGCATTTTCCACAGGTCGTAACAGGGTTGGGATTATTGGGTGGGATTATGGCGGCTTACAGTTTACGCGCGGATGGGCATTTTATTTGGTTTACCACGACCTTGTTATTACTAGCAGGTTGGATGTGGTAATGAGAAAAGTACGAAGCAAGCGGCAACTTACTTCGTACTCAGTTCCTGTTTAATTGAGAAAGAGCTACAGGAGGGAAAATTATGACGCATTGGCATACAAATACCAAATTAGATCGACCTACGGAGATAATTAATACTAAATCCCTACGCGATATTGTAGAGGATTTAAAAAAAGCCCAAGGGTGGTTATTAATCGCAGCGGTCGCAGCCTTTTTAGCATCAGCTTTTTTCGTGGTTAAGTACTTTGTTGGGGGCAATATGCAACCCGACACTTGGACATTAGAGCAATGGCTGAATGCTGCTTTGGGGTTGGGTATTACTGCGGTGATTACTGCCGCCCAAGCTTTTTTATATTCCAGTGGCTATAAAGGCGCTGCGGCTATTGCAGCTACTTTTATTGTGGTGTTTTTTGGACTGTTTTCAGAAATATCCCAATCGATGGAGCGCGAGGACATTACGGTGCGCCATCGCTCGGAAAACTCAGAGGTATTTAAAGCCACTGTTCAAAGCATTAGTCAGGTCAGTACACAACTCAACTCTATTACACCCGAACATAAAGCCTATGCGGAGGCACAATCACAACTACGTTATTGGCAAGCTCTAAAAGCCCAAAAAACTGCAAATAATAATGCAACTAAGTACTCACATAATACGATTGATCGCTATATTGCTGAATATGAACGTCAAACCCTGTCGTTACAGTCACAAGTGCAATTAGCCGATAACAGTCGAGCCTCTTTACTGACTAATGCGGTGCAACAGGCTAAAGCCTTGGAGTATGACGAGGATAAACATTACGCCATTATTCGTTTAATCAAAGAGGGGTTAGGCGTTACAGCGATTTGGGCATCGTTTATTTTCTCCTTTATTATTATTGGGACATTTGAGTATGCCTTTCATTTTGTAGGTAATTTCGTGGCTAATCATAAGCGGGCTTTGTGGTTATTAGGGCGTGATTCTACCGGTGAACTTATTGAGACAGCGGCGCAAACTCAACAACGTAATGAGCAAGGCATTCCCCGTGACTTTGGTAATGATTTACGAGACGAGTACTTAGATTATGTGACACCTGAGCGTAAACAGCATTTAGACGATATAGACACTAAACGTTCTAGTACTTCACATACTCAAGCTGCCAAAGATATCGCTAATAATACAGCATCAGAAAGCAGTGCTAAGGTGACAGATATCACTCAAGAGCGTTTTTTCAAGATTCTCTATGCCGAGGTGCGTGATCGGGTGGAGCATGGTGAATTGCGTCCTACTGTGCGTCCCGTGACGGATTTAGTGACAGAGGTGGTGCGTCATCAAGCTAGCTTGTTGGGGCTGAAACCTTCAGCCTTGGGTAAGCCCCAACGTCAGGCAATGGCAGAGCAGATGTTACTGCGCCTAGAAAAAGACGGGGTTATTATTCTCAACGAGGAAGGTGGAACAGGCAAAGCTAAATATGTGTTAGCACCCAAATACCAACAAAAACTGACGCCTGATTTAACAACGGTCGCACACTAAGCGGTTTTACCTTTTGTTGTTAAGGCTTAGGGGCACTGAATGTGCCCTTTTTTTATCAGACATTTAATCGGCATATTTAAACGGTTAATCCTAGATTAGTTTAAAGCTTAGGAAGGCGTAGGCTTTGTGCGCTATATAAGGTAGATTAGTCACCTTTGATCAATCTTTGTTACGTTGCGGATAGCCGTATGAATCATTCACTTACTACTGTAGCTTTATTCGTTAGCCTTGTATTCCCCGCCAGTGCTGCTACGACTTACGGCCCTACCCGTGATCAAGAAACGTTGTGGAGCATTGCTACTCGCCTAAAGCCTACTAGCGATTTAAGCGTCCAGCAAACCGCCTTAGCCCTGTATCGTAAAAATCCTGAGGCGTTTGAAAGCAATAATATCAATGCTTTAAAAAACAATGTGGTATTACGTATTCCCACCCTAGCAGAAATTCGAGCCAACTCTTATACGCAGGCGCTACGTACCACCCAATCTCATAACCAAATCTGGCAAACCTATAGCAATGCGCTGAGTAAAACTACACCTATAGTAGTTAGCCCTCGCACGGTCAATAAAGTACTGGTTCAACGTCCTGTGCGTGTGATTGAAAAGCCTGTTGTAGTAGCGAGTACTTCAAGAAAACAGCAAGAAAGCGAAATTAGACAGCTCAAACAACAAGTCACGGTGCTGAGCCAAGAATTAGCTAATGCAAAAAATCAAACCAGAGAATTACGTCGACAGTTAGCTAAAAATAAAGCTCAACAGAATAATAATACTGTAACTGAAGAGCCTAGTAATAAGGTTGCTCAAGCAACCAATCCAGCCAATCCTGCGCCAATAAGTACTCAACCTACTCAACAAGAAATCGACATCGCCAAGCAAGTACAAAAATTGACGGCTCAGGTAGCTGATCTAGAATCAGTCTTGGCAGAAAAAAACAGCCATATTAATAACTTAAAAGCCTCATTAAAAAATGCTAGTGAAACTATTAAGCGCCAACATACTGAAAATCAGCAATTAGTCACCCAACTAAAAACAGGCGTAGAAGCTAATTCCAATACTGCCTCCGCTAATTCCACCCCTACTGCTAGCGCACCCACGTTAGAGTTAGCAGAAGTTCAAAACCCACCGAGTACTTCACCCACTAGCAATAATGCTGCGGAAAACATTGATGGCAATACACCATTAGTAATCGCTCCCAGTACGGGCAATGCGGGCACAGAAATCAGTAAAACCAGTACAGATAATGCGGCAACTTCTAGTGGTAATAACACAACCGCTACGAGTGCTAATCCCCCCGCTGTTGCAACGAGTACTGCATCTAATTCCTCAATAGCGCCTACAGCCAATCCATCGACGACTAGTAGTCCCATACCTACTAGTGCGGTCAGTACATCAGTACCAGACAGTAATAAACCAACCACTGAGGCAAGTACTCTTAAGGATTCAAAGCCAGATAATGCGGATAATCAGTCAGCTAACTTAGTAACAGATACTAAGACATTACCTGCTAGCTTACCGACTACTAATAATGCTAATGCTGCCTCTGTAGCTCAACCTACTCAAGGAGTATGGGCTGAGGAAAAAGGCGCTAATTCTGCTGCCGATTCTACTGTCAAACCTAGCAATGGTAGTATGCAACCTACTAATGATGTGCGTAATACCATCGCTCAACCCTTAACTAATGATCTAAAAAGTGCCACCGTAGCCAATGATTTAAACTTGCCGGCGAAAGTCGAAACCTCCAAACCCCTTTTTGGTAATAATGGTACATTGCCTCCTCCTTCTTGGATTTCTTATGTTATTGGAGTAGGCGCATTAGGGTTTATTGGGTTATTGTGGTGGCGCTCAAGACGTAATAAAAAGCAAAAAGAGCTACTTCCCCAGCCCGAGCAAGAGCGTCGTAGACAAAACATTCGTCAAGACCCTGTAATTCCGTTTGAGTCTATTCAACGCAAATCTAAAGGTGAATAACGCTTACCCTCTAGGTTACTGACCTAGATTAGTGAGTAAGGTGTCGGTGACTAACCTAGCGTTATGAGTACTTTCACCAGTTAAAGTACTTAAGTTGCCTTTGATATGTGTGGAGCGCCACGCCCCTGTGAGTTCAGCTGAGGTCACAGGGTAGATTGCCACTCCGCTTTTGCCTAAAGCAGCCGCAATATGCATCAGTCCCGTATCCATACCAATCACCCCACAAGAGCCTGCAATGAATTGGGCTAACTCAGTCAACGTACTTTTGGGAAGTACTCGAACGATGGGAAATTCAGCCGCCAACAGCGTCGCGCGGTCTAGTTCACGTTGATTACCCCACGGCATATAGACTTTTAAAGCCGTACTTTGCAAAGTACTTAAGAAGTAACGCCAATTACCGAGTGACCATTCTTTATCAGGGCGACTAGTACCGTGTAGCGCCATAATAAAGCGCTCTTGATAGGGATTTATGGGGGCGATCTGAATACCGTAATCTAATGGCATATCAGTAATGGCATACTCCAAACTACCCGCCGCTAAAAGTCGATTACGTTTAATCGCATGCTCATTTTTACCCACTGCTAAACGTTGCTGATAAGCAAAGCTTGCGAAGGGTTCACGTGCATAAGCAAAATCAAACCCCACTCGCTTACCCTGTGCCCAACGGCTAATCAACGCACTTTTTATTAAACCTTGTGCGTCGATAATGACATCGTATGAAGTACTGGCTAAGTGTGTTTTAAAGTCTTTAATTGCTTGGCGAGTACTTTTGCTTAATAAGCTTTTGCGCCAACGTCGAATAGCGACTGGAAAGACTTGATTGACTGCATTATGCCAACGCGGAATATCAACAAAATTTTCCTCAACGACCCAGTCGATTTGCCCATTAGGAAAGCGAGCGTGTATATCCGTCACCGCAGGAAGCATGTGTACCACATCGCCCAACGAGGAGGTTTTGACAATTAGGATTTTTGGTTGCGCCATAGTTCTTGTAGTTTGGCATATTTCATAAAAGAGGCGAGGGCTGTGGTATAGGCAATCGCAGCACCTTCAATACCATCACGAAAGCCTTGCTTAAATACAAATAATCGTATGAAGGAGGCTATTGAGTGCCACAAGGGGCTCCACGTGCTAGTTTGTTTACCTACCTTGAAAAGTTGTTCAGCCGCCAGAGTGGAATAACGATCAGCTTTGTGGATAAGCTCGCTAAAATTAGCATAAGAATAATGCTCAATCGGGGATTGGAGCTCAAAAATGCGCCCAGTGGTTTGCCAGCATTCATGAACAGGGACGGGCTTCATTTGACCGAGGGAACGATTCACTAGGCGAACGACACGATCTGGCCACCAACTGCCGTGTTGTATCCATTTGCCTTGAAACCAATTACGACGCGGCAAGCTAAACGCACTATATTCACAGCCTGTGGATAATTGCGTGGATAAGTCGAGAGTTTCTTTAACCGCTTCATCACTGAGTACTTCATCTGCATCCAAAAATAACACCCAATCATGCTGGGCGCTATTAATCGCCAATTGCTTTTGTGCCGCAAAGCCTAGCCAGCCTTGATGAAGTACTCGTACTGAATAATCCTTAGCAATCGCTAATGTTTGATCAGTGCTGCCAGAATCCACAATTACAATATCGTCGGTTAGTTTACGACTTTGTGCCAAGCTCTGTTGCAAATAGCGCTCTGCATTTAAAGTGATATAAACAACCGATAACATCCCCAATCCTTATTCAATTCTTATTGGTTGGGTAGTCTAGCAGAGATTAGCGGCGAAAAACTGGAAAACACCGAGTACTTGAGGTACAAGAGCCTCACTTAAAGAGAAATAGTGGAATATTGTATGAAATACGCAGTTTACGGTTTAGGCAATGCTTTAGTCGATCAAGAATTTGAAGTGTCCGATGAGTTTTTAGCCGCAAATAATATTGAAAAAGGCTTAATGACGTTAATTGATGAGCCACGCCAACATGAATTATTGGCTCAGTTAACGAGTACTTTTGGTTTAAAAAAACGCACGGGCGGCGGCTCTGGGGCTAATAGTATTGTGGCAATTAGCCAATTTGGGGGTAAGACTTTTTATGGTTGTAAAGTTGCTCAGGATGAGGCGGGTGAGTTTTATGCCTCTGATTTAGCTAAAGCAGGCGTTAAAACGCGCGTGAATGAATTAAATGCCCAAGGGGTAACAGGTAAATGCTTGGTAATGGTGACCGAAGATGCCGAGCGGACGATGAATACCTTTTTGGGGATTACCTCTGATTTATCTGAGCGCGATCTATTTTTAGATGAATTAAAAGCGGCTGAGTACTTATATATCGAAGGCTATTTAGTGACGTCGGACGTATCACGAAATGCCGTGATGAAAGCCCGTGAAGTCGCTCGCCAAAATAATATTAAATTAGCTATGACCTTCTCTGATCCTGCGATGGCAAAGTACTTTCAGTCCGGTTTACAGGAAATGATGGGCGATGGTTTAGACTTATTATTCTGTAATGAAGAAGAGGCTATGAGCTATACCAAAACAGATAACCTGATCACTGCTGTGCAAAGTCTGCATCCTTTAGTGAAAAAGATTGTCGTTACTCGTGGAGCAAAAGGGGCATTAGTGGTAAATGGTAATCATCATTTAGAGATTGCCGCTGTACCTGCTAAAGCGATTGATACTAATGGCGCAGGTGATATTTTCGCAGGGGCATTTATGTATGGGATTACTCACGGACTAGATGATGCCCAATCAGGACGTTTAGCCAGTTTATCCGCTAGTAAAATGGTATCGATTTACGGGGCACGTTTGACTACTGAAGATCATAAAGAGATTTTAAAGCAGGTAGTACGTTAATACAGCATAAAGACCCACTGTTTTATTTAAAACAGTGGGTTAGGGTTGCCATCTCTTCCGTGCTTAAGAGTGACAAGAGTGAGCTATAAAAACCTATACGCCAATCACGTCGCTGTCAGTACGAGTGATTGCAATCACCGTAGAACGTGGTTTGCTGTCGCCACCTGCGGGGAAGTGAGAGGGTTCTAAATCCTCGCCAGGATGTTGAATTCCAACAAACATAGTTTTGTAATCAGGAGTGAAGGTTAGTCCGGTAATTTCGCACGCAATAGGCCCTGTTAAAAAGCGCCGAATTTCACCTGTCGCAGGGTCGGCACACAGCATTTGATTATTACCCATGCCCGCAAATTCTTTTTCATTAGAATAGTTGCCGTCCGTTAAAATCCACAAACGTCCGTCTTTATCAAAACCTAAACCGTCAGGACTATTAAACATATTTTCAGGCGTAATATTAGCACTACCTGCCATTAAACTATCTTTATGAAGGGTTGGATTACCGGCTAAAACAAATAAGTCCCAATCAAAAGTAGGGGCAGTATGGTCAGCATTAGTGGGTGCCCAACGTACAATGTGACCATAAGGATTTTCAGCACGAGGATTCACCCCATCAACAGGCTGATTATCTTTTTTGCCACGATTTTTATTATTGGTGAGGGTACAGAAGACCGTTCTATTATTGGGGTGAATCGCTACCCACTCAGGACGATCCATGGTGGTACCGCCCACTTGAGTCGCTGCTTGACGGGTTTTGATGAGGACTTCGCCTTGATCCGCAAAGCCATTTTCTTTAGTTAACCCATTTTTGCCGTGCGTTAGCTCAAGCCACTCGCCTTGACCTTTTAACTCATTATTCGCAGATTTAAATTTGGCAACGTATAAAGTACCGGAGTCTAATAAATCACGATTAGCTTTTTTATCCTCAGCATTATATTTCCCATCAGAAACGAATTTATATAAGTACTCGCCACGCTCATCATCACCCATATAAACTACTACATGACCATCGTTATTAAGCGTTAAAGCGGCGTTTTCGTGTTTAATATGACCGAGTGCAGTACGTTTTTTAGGTGTAGATTCAGGGTTCATGGGGTCAATTTCGACTACCCAACCAAAACGATTCATCTCATTGGGATTTTTGGCAATATCAAAGCGCTCTTCAAATTGGCTCCATTGATAGCGCGTTTCTTTAGCTTCAATGCCATAACGTTTCATTTGCGGAGTTAATTCAAATTTTTCGTCGGCTGTACCAAAATAGTTATTAAAATTTTCTTCACAAGTTAAATAAGTGCCCCAAGGTGTGTAACCATTGGCGCAGTTATTCATAGTACCTAGTACTTTAATGCCTGTGGCATCGGCACTAGTTTTCATTAGCTCATGACCTGCTGCTGCACCTGTTAATTCCATAGGTGTGGTGGCGGTAATGCGACGATTTAATTTACCGGTTTTATCTAATACCCATTTACCGTCTTTTTTGACGACTTCAAAAATAGTGACGCCGTGTGCCGCTTGCGAGGTTTTGACATCATCGGCGGTCATGGCTTTCCCTTGATGGGCAAACATCAATTCGGGATTAATGTATTCATTATTAATGGCCATCACCCCGCGATTTTCATCAATAGGGAAAAACGTCATACCATCATTATTATCACCCATTTGGCGTTCTTGAGCGCTGGCGGGAGTTTTGCCGTTAGGATCAAACTCTGGTGCATCGGCAAAAATTGGATCCCCCCATGACACAAGTACTTCATATTTATAGCCTTCAGGGACGACCACTGTATCAGCGGTGCTGGCGGGGATACCTTTAAAACCTAATAAAGTACTAGGCGCAATTTGCTTAGTTGTAGTCGCTGTGGTGCTTGCGGCATCTGCAATGGCTTGTGTAAGAGGTGAGGTCATGAAAAACGCGCCCAGACCTGCTAATCCAGCACGGCGAAGGAATTGACGACGGCTCAGTGCTTGCTCAACAAGCTGCGTAAATTCAGAATCAGCCTTTTGTAAATGGTTGGAATAATCGTGATCGTCGTGGTGGCTCATAGTAAATCCCTAACATGGTAAGTCATGCAAATAGGATTACGATTAGATCAACGCAGTATGACAAGGATGTTACGAAAGTACTTGAGCGGTACTTTGTAATAAAAAATTCATTTAACTCACTAAAAATTCGTAGCTAAAAGCAGATAAAGTTAAAATAATTAAAGATCCAAGCATGACCTGAAAGGCTATGAATGCCCAATAGGCTTTATGCTCCAAAATAGGGTCATTGAGTTTTTTATATTGGTGCTTTAATAAAAAAGAGCCACGTCGAGAGAAAAAAGGTGAGTGTTGAGTAGGATTAGAGGGCGTATTTAAATCTTTCCACACGGTTGGATGATACTGAGCCATATAACGATAAACTTGGCTAGCCAGTAACCTAGAAGCAATAGTAGCAGGCACTAACACTATAAGACTAATAATGACTAACCAAGCTAACATAATTTATTTCCGCTTTTCTGCGTATGAAACCGTATAATCTTTACCTTGCTTAAGTTTATCGTAATTACCGAATACTTCTTGCAGGTTACGTTTCATATACTCGCGTAAACCATTAATAGTAACTAAATAAATGCGTCCGCCCACCTTCATATGTTTTAAGGCATCATAAAGCATAATAGTCATCATTTCCTTGCCAACCTTAGCAGGTACATTAGAGACGATTAAGTCAAATTTTGTATCAGTAGGAATATGTTGAAAACCATTGCTTAATATTGCTTTAGCATGGGGGAGTTTATTGAGTGCTGCGTTTTTATTACTGTACTCGACAGCCATAAAATCTTTATCCACCATGAGTACTTGACCCTGTGGAGCCATTTTTGCCATGGCTAAACCAATCGGCCCATAACCACAACCTAGGTCAAAACAATGATCGGTAGGATTCACTTTCAGATGTCTCAAGAGCAAATCAGTACCGGAGTCAATTTCACGCGGCGAAAAGATGCCCCAAGTACTGATAAATTGAAAGTTATGCCCGCATAATTCCGCATTAAAACGAATATCTTGGCGAATTTCTTTTAAATACTCTGCTGTAGTAGCCATTTAGTTCAGTACTCGTTCTAGGTTTTGGAAAATCGTATTAGCCGTTTGCTCAGCTTCATCTGCATTTAGAGCTAGGGTACAGTAATGCCCCATTTTGCGCCCCTTACGGGCAGAGGCTTTACCGTATAAATGTAACTTAGTTTCAGGGTCGCTAAAGACTTGTAACCAGTCGGGTTGATTACCTTCAGGCCATAAATCACCGAGTAGATTAATCATCACAACAGGTGACACTAAGCGGGTAGAACCAAAAGGTAGACCACACACCATACGTACTTGCTGTTCAAATTGTGAGGTTACACACGCATCTAAGGTATAATGCCCGCTATTATGCGTACGCGGTGCCATTTCATTCACTAGCAATTCGCCCGATTTAGTAACAAAAAACTCTACCGCCATGACACCAATAAAATTAAGTTTATTCGCAATAGTAGTCGCTGCATCGTTGGCTTGTTGTGCTAATTCAGGGCTAATACGGGCAGGTACTCTAGTTTGATACAAAATACCATTACGATGTTCATTTTCGGCTACCGGAAAACAGAGTACTTCGCCGCGCTGATTTCGTCCGAGTACTACTGATATTTCACGTTCCAACTCCACTCGTTGTTCTAAGACGCAATCAACTTCATTCAATTGTTTAAAAGCGGCTTCGGCTTCACTAATGGATTTAACGGTGATCTGCCCTTTGCCGTCATAACCTAAACGCGCGGTTTTTAAAATCGCGGGGAATTGAATGTGTGTTTCTGCTTGTTGTAAGTCTGCCAGTGTGCGGACTGCGATAAAGGGTACAGGGGATAATCCACACGAGCGTACAAAAGTTTTTTCCACAATCCGATCTTGGGCGACTTGTACCGCTTCTGCGCTGGGGTGTACGGGGCAGTAAGTACTTAAGGTTTTTAAGGTTTGTGCGGGGATATTTTCAAATTCGGTGGTGATCACATCGCATGCTTTACCTAATTGCTCCAATGCTTGCGCATCATCATAGGTGGCTTGAATATGTTGATCAGCCAATTGTCCCGCTGGGCTTTGCGGGTCGGGTTCTAAAACAATGACTCGATAGCCAAGGGTTCGGGCGGCAACGGTAAACATACGTCCTAATTGACCGCCGCCGAGCATGCCAATGGTTGCACCAGATGGGAGCATTTCTTAAACCTTTAATCAGTACTTATGCAGAAGGGGGAAGTGTCATATTTAACGCGACTTGGCGTTGTGCTTCACGAAAATCTTTGAGCTTTTGTGCTAACTCTGGATTGTGATTCGCCAGTAGTGCCACGGCAAAGAGTCCAGCATTCGCAGCCCCCGCCTCACCAATCGCAAAGGTTGCCACCGGAATCCCTTTGGGCATTTGCACAATTGAATAAAGCGAATCCACGCCTTGTAAGTGTTTAGTCGGCACAGGTACGCCCAGTACGGGGACAGTCGTTTTAGAAGCGAGCATACCGGGTAGGTGAGCTGCTCCCCCAGCCCCTGCAATAATACATTGCAGACCGCGCTCCAGCGCTGTACTGGCATACTCAAACAGTAGATCGGGGGTTCGGTGAGCAGAGACAACACGGTATTCGTGTGGCACACCAAAGACTTCTAATTGTTCAACAGCTTTGGACATAATGTTCCAGTCGCTATTGCTGCCCATGACGATTCCAACAAGCGGTTGCATGGTATCGATTATCCTTAACTATTATAAAATCTGATATTATACCGTGATCTTTAAATTCGCACTATTTAACTAGGTACTATCCCACTATGTCTGCTGTTGTGTTTGAAACCCAATTAAACCATTTAGAACTTCTTGCGCGTGGCAAAGTGCGCGATATTTACGCTATTGATGCGAAACACATGTTGATTGTAACGACGGATCGCTTATCTGCGTTTGATGTAGTACTGCCTACCCCGATTCCCCGTAAAGGCATTATTCTCACTCAAGTGGCTAATTTTTGGTTTGAGTACTTAAAAGATATTATCCCTAATCACTTCAGTGAGTTGACCTTAGAGGATTTGCCTTTAAGCCCTGAGGAGCGCGAGATGCTCACTGGGCGCAGTATGATTGTTAAGCGTTTAAAGCCTTTGCCTGTTGAGGCGATTGTGCGGGGATATTTAATTGGTTCCGGTTGGAAAGATTATCAAGCGACAGGGCAAATATGCGGAATTGATTTACCACAAGGGCTGCAATTAGCCCAGCAATTACCAGAGCCCATTTTCACCCCTTCAACTAAAGCGGAAGTAGGGGATCACGACATCAATATTAGTTTTGATCAGATGCGAAACCAGCTTGGTAATCAGCTCGCTGATCAGGTTCGTGCGGTAAGTTTGCAGCTTTATCAAAAAGCGGCTAGTTATGCCTTAGAGCGCGGTATTATTATTGCAGACACCAAATTTGAGTTTGGCTTGGATGATGTGGGCAATTTAGTACTCATTGATGAAGTACTTACCCCCGATTCCTCACGTTTTTGGCCAGTTGATCACTATCAGGTCGGAATTAGCCCACCCTCCTTTGATAAGCAATATGTACGGGACTACTTAGAAACGCTCGATTGGGGGAAGGTAGCACCAGGCCCTGAGTTACCTGCTGAGGTGGCACAAAAATCGGCAGAGAAGTATCAGGAAGTGGCTGAGCGTTTAATGCATTCATAATTAATTATTAAACTAACTGGGAGTTTGTATGCGTGTCTTGGTAACCGGAGCAGCGGGCTTTATTGGCATGCACGTCACTTTAGCGCTTTTGAAGCGTGGGGATAGTGTAGTCGGTTTGGATAATCTCAATGATTATTACGAAGTATCTTTAAAAGAAGCTCGTCTCAAGGAGATCGAGGCACACGATACCGCTAAACAGTTTCGCTTAGTTAAAATGGATTTGGCTGATCGTCAGGGTATGGCTGAACTATTTAAAGCTGAGCAGTTTGATACAGTGGTTAATCTGGCTGCTCAAGCGGGGGTACGTTATTCGATTGATAACCCTTTAGCTTATATTGATAGCAATATTACGGGGTTTGCCCATGTACTCGAAGGCTGTCGCCACAATGGGGTGAAGCATTTAGTGTATGCTTCCTCTAGTTCTGTGTATGGCATGAATGAAAATATGCCGTTTTCGGTGAAAGATAATGTGGATCATCCTATTTCACTCTATGCCGCCTCTAAAAAGTCTAATGAGCTGATGGCGCATACGTATTCACATTTATTTAATTTACCGACCACAGGTTTGCGATTCTTTACTGTGTATGGTCCGTGGGGGCGTCCTGATATGTCACCGTTTAAATTTGCTAAGGCAATTTTGGCGGGACAGCCGATTGATGTGTACAACTATGGTAAGCATCGGCGTGATTTTACCTATATTGATGATATTGTTGAGGGTATCATCCGTACTTTAGATCATCCAGCGCAGTCTAATCGAGTTTGGGATGGCACTCATCCTGATCCTAGTACTAGTAGAGCGCCGTGGAGGGTCTATAATATAGGTAATCAACAACCGGTTGAGCTAATTGATTATATTGGCGCAATTGAAACCCAATTAGGTTGCAAAGCGACAATGAACTTATTACCCCTACAACCCGGTGATGTGCCCGATACCTATGCAGATGTCGAAGCACTGGTAACCGATGTTGGTTACAGACCGTCTACACCACTTCATGAAGGAATTGCTCATTTCGTGAAGTGGTATCGACATTATTACCAAGTATAACCCCTGCTTGTTGTTGAGGTTTGCATTATGCAGAGCTTGAATCAGAGAACTTGGGTAGGACGGCTTTTAGACCGACTGCCTGATTATTTAACCCTGACTTTAATTGTAGTGTGTGGTTCATTATTAGCCCGTTTAACTTGGTTAATGTTTCCGGCTGATCCGGATTTACTGGCTCGAACTAAGGCTCAATATGAAATAGCAGGTACCGCACCCGTACAAGTACTACCTGCTAAAGCACCGAGAATTAATGAGGGCGATGAGGTAGCACGGTATCATTTGTTTGGTCAGGTACAAGTAGCGGCTGTACAAACACCCGAGGCTATACCTGTTCAGCCAGAATCTGCTCCTACAGTAGCAAAGCCCCGTGAGGCTGTGGAGTTAGTGGGGGTTTATGCTCTATCCGGTAAAGATGGTTTAGCTATCTTACGGATTCGCGGTCAACAAAAGGTTTTTAAAGTAGATGAGCCGATTATTATCCGTATCAATAATCAAGATGAAGATATTGGTGCAGTACTTCGTAAGGTTACTGATAAAACAGCGGAGCTTGACTGGGGCGATAATAGTAAACAGACGTTACCACTGATTAGTAAGTCCAGCACAGGAAGCAATATGGGGGTTATGCCTGCCAGTGACCCTATGTTCGAGCCTCAGCCTGTGATGGATGTCCCCGTGATGCAAGACCCTAGTTTAATGCAGACTGTACCAGATCAACCACCTATTGATATGCCTCAACCGGATGCCCCCAAGCAGGGTGAAATGATCCCACCACAACCCCTCAGTTTGGGGCAGTTTCGTGAACAAGCCCTAGCCGACAATAGTCGGCTTTTGGACGTTATGGTCGCTTCCCCTGCAAGAGTAGAAGGGCAAATGAAGGGTTTTCGAGTTAATCCGGGTAAGAATATGGAGCTGTTTGAGCAAACTGGCTTAATGGCAGGCGATATTGTGACTGAGGTTAATGGTATACCTTTGGATGATATGCCTAATGGTATTAAGGCCTTACAAAATATTAGTAAGGCTTCTGATATCCAACTAAAAGTACTTCGGGCGGGCAGCACGGTGACCGTTGAGCGTCGGTTTTAACAAATTTCTCAAATTATCCATCACACTAGCAGCATTTAGATTAAAATTTATAATGAACACAATAGATGTAGAAGGTGAGGGATGGATTTCGCAAAGCTCAATATTTACTGCAAACATTTCTGTGATTTAACTCCAGAAAAAGAGCAGCTTATTAAAGTGGTTGGTCAGGATATGATGCCTTATCTATCTCCTATCACTGACGCCTTTTATGCACACTTGATGGAAATTGAAGAGGCTCAATTTTTTATCGAGGGTAAGGTCGAAGCGTTAAAAAAAACGCATTTAGAATGGCTGACTAGTTTGTTTACGCACGAGTTTGATAATGATTTTGCTGCGCATCTTTATCATGTCGGTGATGTACATGTGCGAATCAAATTACCTGCGGATTTTATGACAGGGGCTGCTGTGTATTTACAAGACAAGTTAGTACATGTGGCTGTCTATCTCTACAGCAAGGAACCCAGCAAGCTATTACAAGTACTTCAAGCTTTAAATAGTGTGATGGGATATAACTTACAGGTTATGCAGCTGTCTTATCAAGAGTCGATGGTTACCGCTGAGCTGTCACGCTTTTTAAGCGTAACAGGTATCAGTCATAAGTTATTTGCCAATATGGTGGCCGCCTACAATAAAAAATCGACTTAGACGGTGTTTTTGCGTTGGGCATCAATGACAGCAGGTATTTGGATTAGACGCTCTAGTACATCAGCGAGTTGGGATGCGTCATCGATTTGAATAGTAATATCGATCATAGCTAACTCGTCTGGGGCGTGGCTAGGGCGTGCGTTTAAGCTTAAAATCATTACATGTGCTTTAAACAGGACATTAGTAATATCTCTTAAAAGACCATGTTCGTTGTAAGCTGACACTAAAATATCAGCCACATACACATTACCCTCACCGCCCCATTTAACTTCGATTAGGCGAGCCTGTTGCTCAGTATTTAAACTAGTAATGTTAGGGCATTGGGTACGATGCACAGTGATACCGCGACCCTGAGTAATGAAACCTATAATGGAGTCTCCAAATACCGGTTTACAGCATCGGGCAACTTGGGTATGTAGGTCTTTAACACCCGCCACCTCAATACCGCCTTGGATTTTCACACTATCTTTAGAAGGGCGAACTTTACGAAGTTTAATTTCCTTCTCACGTGAGCGTGCTAAGCTCTCGACCAATTGCTGAGTGCTAATATCACCTCGCCCTAGAGCAATAAGAAAGTCGCGTTCACTTTGTCGCCCAAAATTTTTATAAATATCTGTCGCACTCAAGGTGGGTAAATTTAGAATATGTTTTTCATGCTCTAAAATTTCTAACCCTGTCGCACGGTTTTTTTCGTGATCTTGTTGACGAAACCAATGGTTGATTTTTTGCCGAGTACGAGCGGATTTGGCGTACCCCAAAGAGGGGTTTAGCCAATTCATTTTGGGGCGTGCTTCTTTACCCGTGAGGATTTCAATTTGCTGACCTGTGCTGAGTTCATAGTTCAGTGGCACTATATCGCCATTCACCTTGGCACCTAAACACCGATGACCAATATCGGTATGAATTGCATAAGCAAAATCTAGTGGTGTAGAACCTTTGGATAATTCAATGACCCGACTTTTAGGAGTCATAACAAAAATACTGTCTGAGTAAACTTGGTTATGAAAGTCCTCTAATAAGTACTCGTCATCCTCCCGATTGCGCTCTAATAATTCATTTAACGAGGCGCGTAAATTATCAATGATTTGATGATGTCTAGCCTGAGCTTTGCCCCCTTCTTTATAGTTCCAATGAGAGGCCACCCCTGACTCAGCAAACTTGTGCATGTCATAGGTGCGGATTTGAATCTCGATATAATGCGCATCAGGGCCTAAAATGACAGTGTGAATGGATTCATAGCCATTACTTTTGCTATTGCTAATATAGTCATCATACTCTTCTTCTAAATGGCTCCATGTATTGTGAACGAGGTTCATTACTTGATAACACGTTTGTACACTATCGACCATAACCCGAATCGCTCGAAGATCAAATAACTGATCCATATCGATTTTTTTGCGAGTCATTTTGCGCCAAATACTATAAATATGCTTAGGTCGCCCGTAGACGGTTGCCTCAATTCCGTCTTCTTGTAAAAGTACTTGGATTTGTTTAATGACATTATCAATATAAATCTCACGTTCAACTCGCCGATGGGCTAATGCCTTGGCAATACGCTTATAAATATCGGGTTGTTGGAAACGGAAAGATAAGTCCTCAAGCTCCCACTTAATTTGACTAATCCCTAAGCGACTGGCTAGCGGAGCATAAACCTCTAAGGTCTGACGAGCAGCACTGGTTTGTAACTTGTGTTCAGAGGATTGTGCGAGTAAACGTAAGTACTGCAATTGCCACGCTAGTTTAATCAGTACTACTCGTAAGTCTTTAACAATGGCAAGAATCATCCGGCGTAATTGTTCTCCATTACTTTTTTGGGTGATTCTAGTTTTGACTTTAATGTCAGTGATTACCGTTGGCTCAGCTTGTTCAGTAATGCGTGTAAAATGCTGAAGGGTACGGGTATTTTCCACCATAATGGCGGTTTGAACACCAAACTGATCGTTGATTTCGGTGATTTTGAGGTAGTTAAAATGGTTATCCGCACATAGAGCAGCAATAAGTGTCGCCTGATCCACATCTAAATGACGCAAAATTTCAGCCATCTCTAAACCACTAGGCTCTAAGCCGGCAGTCATATCTAATGGTTTATGGAGTAGCTGCTCCACTAACTGACGAATACGGTATTCATCTTGCTCACGTCCTGACGTCCAAAATAGTTGTACCCATGACTCTAAATTATGAGCACTAGGATCAGTCAGCCGACTATGCTGCATGATAAGCTCTCCTAGAAAATAACGGCTGGATGCGAATGCCTTGAGGATTAAAGCTTGGATTAATCCCATTAGGGCGAGTACTTATTAATTTATAATGTTTTAAGCACCGATACCAATTCACTAAAATAGCGTATGGTGGCATTAGGTTTAATATGATCTTTAGGCTGTTGATGGGGTTGCTGAAACCAAATAGCAGGCATCCCCACCGCCTGTGCACCAGCGATATCATGTTCCAAGTTATCTCCCACATAGACCACAGATTGAGCCGGTAGCTCAGCCATCTGAAGTGCTTGTTGAAAAATCTTAGGATGAGGCTTAGCCACTCCTGCTTGACTTGAGCTGTGTACAAATGAAAATAAATCTCCAATCCCAATGTGATGTACATCAGCATTACCATTGCTGATGACCCCTAGCTGATAATCGCGTGCTAATAATGGCAACGTCTCTAGTACTCCTGCAAACCATTGTACTTGGTTACGTGCTAACCAAAATACCATAAAGGTTGGTTCGACTAATGCTCTAGAGTACCCCGCCTCGTCGGCTAGTTGTGCTAGCCATAATTTACGCAAAACGGTGTAATTGTAGTACAACTGGGGATGGTAACTCATGAAATTAATTCGGTGCTGAATCAAGGCTGGCAATGTATAGCGCTCGGTAATACGCGGGTAATGAGTACTAAGCCAGTTATATGTGGCGATTTCAGCGTTATGAATCAAAGAGTCGCATTCCCACAAAGTATCATCCAGATCAAATACTACACATCGAATTGACATCAGACAGCCCTTTAGATCAGTTTACGGGGTGAGTATTAGCATACTACTCTTAGTAGTAAACAACTATGACAGTACTAAATTGATAAGGGTTTACCATGCAAAGGCTTAAATGGTTCGTAGTGCTTATTACCCTATTATGGAGTGTTGGTGTACACGCTAAAACGATTGTATTGATTCACGGGTTCCAAGCTAAGGGGATGGACTGGCGCTTGAGTCGTGTGAGTCAAGGTTTACAAGCAACAGGTTGGGTAGAGGGCGGACATTTTCAAGCTACTCCAAGAGGTATTTGGAATAGTACGCAGTTGCCTCGTCGACCTGTAGATATATTTTATACGGTAGATTTGCCTTCTATGGCGTTGGTTGAGGTACAGGCGCAATGGTTGGATAAGTACTTAGGGGCTATTTATCAAGTGCGCGGTGAGCCTTTAGAGTTAGTTGCCCATTCAGCGGGTGGAGTAGTAGCACGTTATTGGTTAGTGGGTAAACGCCCAGTACCTATTAATAGTTTGCTGACGATTGCGAGCCCGCATGTGGGCACTCCTGTTAGTGATTTAATTAATACTATGATGGCTACTCCTTGGGGGCGTATTGCGGATGACCTTGGTTTGCGATCTATGTATCAAGCCTCGAGTACTTTACTGCAACAATTGAACGAAGAGCGTCCCGGCAATTTTATGTATTGGTTGAATCACCAACCCCATCCGTCAGTACGGTATATTTCTGTCGTACGTGATAATGAGCACCCTAGCCAATTTGATTTTATCGTGCCATTTTTCAGTCAAAATATGAATAATGTCTTGGCGCTACACGGAAGGTCTGAGGTATGGGCTAGTAAAGGTAATCACTTTTTAGGGCGCAATGATGGTTTTGTGATTAATCAGATTTTGCGAGCGCGACCCTAGTCGATAACTTAAAGCGATTTAATATAAACCTGCTGTAGATGTGATCATACAGCTTGCTATAATCCGTTTTTTATAAAATGAATGACTTTAGGGGTTAATAAATATGATGAAAGAATGGCCTATGGCAATCATCGTTGCAGTCGTACTAGCATTTGCTTTCTTATTTTGGTTGGTGGAATTTAAGGGCATCATTCCTTCTGAGGTAGGATTTGGCAATGCAAAGGTTAAATTTACTGAAACCCAAGTGAAAGACTCCAGTACTACCCCTGCAACCATGCCACCTATTGAAGCTCCGGTTAAACCTGATCAACCTGTAGTGCAAAATGCACTTAGTGTGCCTACTACACCTAGCTCCACCTCTGCCACGACTACTGCAACAGGTACCACAACAAGTACTGCTACTTCAACCACACCTGCGGTAGCTAAACCAGCAGGATTGACACCTCGTCAAGCAATGACTAAGTACTTTCAATATATTCAAGACGGTCAATATCAAGCAGCCTATATTTTATTTAAGGCTCAGGAAAGTGGTGCACAACGGACTTATGAAGAGTTTGAGACCTTTTGGAAAGCTAATTCTGAGTTTAAGTGGACAGTCACTAAGGATTATGAAAGTGGTAATTTTGCTTGGGTTGATCTGACTATCAATACGGCTAGCACTCCTAAACCACAAGTGTGGAAGTACTCATTTAAACGCAATACCCAAAATCCAGATTTAAAACCCTTTGGTTTTTGGGGGGTGAGTAATATCGAGTTGCATTAAGTGACACTATTTACTACATAGTGTTAAGATGGCAGCCATCGGAGCGGCACTTTATAACTTGATACAATAATTATTACGCCAAACAGTTGACTATCACTATGGATACTACACTAGGTTCTTTTGCACCACTTCAATCACCTTTATCGAAAACATTACCTATTGCTATGTTGGTGCATGCATTAGTGTTATTTGGCGTTACGTTTGTACCTGAGTATGTGCCTAGTATGCGATCAGCGCCTACTTTAGATATTACGTTGGTGCAAACCCACAGTGATAAGACCCCCGATGAAGTCAAATTTTTAGCACAAGCTAATCAAGAGGCCAGTGGGCAAACTGATGAAGATAATCGCCCTAAAAGTCCGTTAGCTGCTTTAGAGGTGGAGCCAACCGAAGGTACTGCGCCTTTACAATCCATAGCAGGCGCACCCGATGTATTTCCAAAACTACAGCCGCAGATTTTGACTACTAAAGGGGAGACGTATGAACATGTGGATAAATCCCCTGAGCTCCAAGAGGAAGAGCTAGATAAGCCGATTTCAGAAGAGCGTTCGGATGAAACGGCTGAGCTTGCCCAATTACTGGCTGAAATGGATGAAGATGAGGCACGGTATGCCAGACGTCCAAAGGTACATTATATTGATGCTGTCAGCGCTAAAAGTGCAGTTGAGGCTCAATATATTGATCAGTGGGTACAAAAAATTGAACGTATCGGCAATATTAATTTCCCCGAAGAGGCGATTCGCCGTAATTTAAGCGGTAAATTAATTCTAAATACCACTTTAGACCATAAGGGTCATGTAGTGAGCGTCAATGTTGATGTATCATCAGGCTATGATGTTTTAGATAAAGCAGCGGTAAGAATTGTCGAACTAGCCGCTCCTTATCCCGCTTTGCCGGAGCCTATCCGTGAAAAATGGGATCAACTTAATATTACCCGCACTTGGCTATTTAAAAGTGGCAAGATCAATACTGAATAATATGAATCCAGCGCTCTCCCTACGCAGTCAATTGCTGATTGCCCTACCCACGACCCGTGATACGCAGTTTAGTCATACGGTTACTTTGGTGTGTCAACATGATGAGGAGGGCGCTTTTGGTATTACTATTAATCGACCTACTGATTTACAGCTCAGTACTTTAATGCGGCAATTAGAGATTGATCTTACAGACGAAGTATTGGCTAAGCGCCCTGTACTCAGTGGGGGGCCTGTGCAGTCTGATCAAGGTTTTGTATTACATGATTCCCCCCGAGGTTGGGAAAGTACTATGAAAGTCTCAGAGGAGCTATTTATTACCTCATCTAAAGACATTTTGGCGGATATTGCTACAGGTCAAGGGCCTAATAACTTTCTATTAGTACTCGGCTGTGCTGGGTGGGAAGCAGGGCAACTAGAGCAGGAAATTAAAGATAATGTGTGGCTTACCTGTCCAGCTACCCCTGATATTATATTTACTATGCCTTATCCCCATCGTTGGCGCGGAGCGGCAGCAACCTTAGGCGTGGATGTCAACCTAATGGGTGCAGTAGTAGGTCACGCATGATTACTGTTTTAGGTTTTGATTACGGTAAAAACCGTACAGGTGTGGCTATTGCTAATACTTTGACGGGTGTCGCAACGCCCCTTGGTACTTTACATTCGCAAAAAGGTGAGCCAGATTGGGTTGGCATTCAGCAACACATTAATACTTGGAAGCCCGCTATTTTAGTAGTGGGTATGCCACAAAAATTAGATGGTTCTGATAGCGCTATGAAAGACGCTATCTTACTTTTTGCCAAACAATTACAAGAAAAAACACTTTTACCTGTGCAATTAGCCAATGAGCAACTAACCTCATTAGAGGCTAATCAGCGTCTTATTTCAGCGCGTCAGGCAGGGCGTAAACGTAAAATCCGTAAAGAAGAAATTGATCAGTTAGCTGCTGCAATTATTTTAGAGAATTGGATGATGGAGTCGTCACATGGTCAAAACCTATGATTTGCAAGCCCTACTTGATCAGCTTGAGCAACAGTTGCGTACTTATATTAATGATAAACAATTAGTGGATCCTGTACTGGTTGGTATTCATACCTCCGGTGTCTGGTTGGCTCAGGAGCTTTATCAGCGCTTAGCGTTACCCGAAGAGCCGGGGCAACTTGATGTCAGTTTTTATCGTGATGATTTATATCGCTCAGGTCTGCCTAAACCTAAGCAACCTTCACGGATGCCTATTCAGGTTGATGATCGTCATGTGTTGTTAGTGGACGATATTCTTTATAGTGGTCGTACTGTGCGAGCTGCTATGAATGAGTTATTTGATTACGGTCGGCCGAAAACCATTACACTGATTGTGTTAGTGTCGCGAGGGGGGCGAGAGTTGCCCATCGAAGCGCAAGTTTGTGCGCTGCATGAAGAGCCGGGGCACGATAGAGAGTATGTAATTGAAGGGCCTGATCCTTTGAGTATGACCCTTATTCCTCGTAAAACTAAATAAAGTACTGGGTTTAGAGACAGTAGCGAGTACTTTAAAATGAGTGTGTTAAAAGTACTCAACTGTTAATGCCACCCTAATATCAAAAATTTTTCTTTTATTTACAAGTTCTTGTCAGGCGCTAATGTGTAGTGATAAGTAAAGTACTCCTCTTAATTCTGATAAAAATTCCAATATAGGAGCAGATTAAGGGTTTATTGCAAAGCAGCAAAAGAGTAACATGGCGCGAATTTAATTAGACTGCCCTGATTCCGATGTATAAGCATCTTCTTCCCGGTGCACTACCGTCTTCTATGCAGCTATCTCCTGATGGCCGCTTACGTCATTTTCTTACTATCGAAGGTTTACCTCCTCTATTGTTAGAGGAAATCCTTGATCGTGCAGAACAGTTTATGGCTATACCTGAAAAGCAACAAAAAAAAGCACCGTTGCTTCGTGGTAAGACCGTTATGAACTTGTTTTTTGAAAACTCTACACGAACGCGAGTCACCTTTGAGATTGCTGCTCAACGTCTAGGTGCGGATGTGACGAGTTTAGATATTCGTACTTCATCAGCCTCCAAGGGTGAGACGTTACTAGACACTATCCGCAATCTTGAGGCTATGAATGCGGATATGTTTGTGGTTCGTCACGAGCATTCGGGAGCCGCCCATTTTATTGCCCGCTATGCCGCACCTCATGTCAGTGTCTTGAATGCAGGGGATGGTCGTCATGCACACCCCACTCAAGCCATGTTAGATATGTTTACTATCCGTAAGCACAAGTGTGAGTTTGCTCCACTGAAAGTCGCTATTGTGGGTGATATTCTCCATTCACGGGTAGCTCGCTCAGAAATTCATGCACTTAATACTTTAGCTACGGGTGAGGTTCGGGTCATTGCCCCGAAAACTTTATTGCCTGTTGAAGTCGAAAAAATGGGGGTAAAGGTTTACACCGATATGGATGAAGGTTTGCGTGATGTGGACGTAGTGATTATGTTGCGCCTACAACGTGAGCGAATGGGTAGTGCGTTATTGCCCTCAGAGCGTGAGTTTTTCAAACTGTATGGTTTGACCGAAAAACGTTTGGAGTTAACTCGACCTGATGCCATTGTAATGCATCCGGGGCCTATTAATCGTGGTATAGAAATTGATAGCCGCGTAGCAGATGGTCCGCGCTCAGTGATTTTAGAGCAAGTTACCAACGGTATTGCCGTGCGTATGGCAGTCATGGCCATGATTATGGGGGGAAATGCTGTATGAAAACACTAATCCATAATGCCCAATTAGTAGGTTGTGTGTTAGATGTGGATAGCAAAGCCCGCAGTTTAGGTATGGCAGATGGTAAAATTGCCTTTATCGGTGATGAGCCAGAGGGGTTTAACGCTGAGCGCTATATTGATGCCAATGATCTAACAGTCATGCCCGGCTGTGTGGATTTGGCAGCATGGCTACGTGAACCAGGTTTGGACTATAAAGCCACTTTAGCTAGCGAAACTTATGCTGCTATTGCCAGTGGTATTACCACATTGACCTATCAGCCAGAGCCTGCTGCGATGGTGGGTAACTCTGCCCAATTTAATCTGATTCAAGATATTAACCGCAATTTAGGCTATGCCCATATTCGAGTACTCGGTAATTTAACCCAAGATTTACAGGGCGAGCGCTTGAGTAATATGGGTGGGTTAAAGCGGGCGGGCTGTGTGGGGGTTACTAACGGTTGGCAACCCTTACAAAGTTTGCGAGTGCAACGTTTAGCGATGGAGTATGCCAGTACTCATAATATTACCGTCTTTATCTATCCACTGGAGGTCGCACTGGCTGCAGGTGGGATGGTGCATGAAGGTGCAGTAGCTAGCCGTTTAGGTTTTGCGGCAATTCCATCCGCCGCTGAAACCGTAGCCGTGGCTCAAACCTTAGCTTTGATTGAAATGACAGGCACACGTGTGCATTTTTGTCGGTTATCGGCTGAAGGTAGTGTGCGTTTAATTCGTCAAGCGAAAGCCCAAGGCTTACCGGTGACGGCTGACGTAGCGGCTCATCAATTATTCTTAACTGAAATGGATGTAGCTGATTTTAATCCGCTGTGTCATGTGCGTCCGCCCTTACGCTCTGAACGTGACCGTGAAGCGCTGATTGAAGGATTAGCGGATAACACCATTGATGCGATTTGCTCCGATCATCAGCCCCATGAAATTGATGCTAAATTAGCGCCCTTCCAACAAACTGAGCCGGGGATTTCAGCATTAGAAACCTTGTTACCTCTAACATTACGCTTAGTGGAGCAGGGTTATTTATCGCTAGAGCAAGCCATTGCTAAAGTAACCTCAGCCCCTGCGGCGATTATTCACGATGCAGCAGGTCGGTTACAAGTGGGGGCGCCTGCAGATATAGTCATGCTGGATCTTGAAGCGTTGTGGACATTGGAATATGAGTCTATGCTCAGTCAAGGCAAAAATACGCCATTTGCTGGCTGGAGTTTTAATGGCAAAGTACGCCAAGCATGGTTGGCAGGACGCCATATTTACCGAACCGAATAAAATTAGAATGTTAGAGCAATGTTTGAAGTAGCCCTTTATGAGCCGGAGATTCCCCCTAATACCGGCAATATTATGCGTTTGTGTGCCAATACAGGTTGTGTACTGCACTTGATTCATCCTTTGGGATTCCAGATGGATGAAAAGCGTTTACGCCGTGCGGGAATGGATTATTTAGACTTAGCTGTCGTCCAAGAGCATGAAAGTTTCGCCGCTTTTTGTCAGTATGCTGCCAATAAGCGGTTATTTGCCTTGTCGACAAAAGCTACACGCTCTTATAGTGACTTTGCATTTGAGGCGGGTGATATTTTTCTATTTGGCCCCGAAACCAGAGGTTTGCCAGAGCCTATTTTGGCGGCTTTAGGCGAGCACTGTTTGCGCTTGCCGATGTTACCCGAAAGCCGCAGTTTAAATTTATCCAATACGGCTGCTATTGTGGTGTATGAAGCGTTACGTCAACAGCAGTTTCAAGGGTTAAACTAATGCGTTTAGTACGCCATCTCAATGACTATCCCGCAACACAACCTTGTGGGGCCACGATTGGAAATTTTGATGGTGTACATTTAGGGCATCAGCAAGTCATTCAGCATGTGATTCAAAAATCTCATGAGTTGGATTTAGCTTCAACCGTCATCAGTTTTGAACCCTTACCTGCCGAGTACTTTCGCAAACCTCCACCCAGCCGTATTTATCCGTTGCGAGATAAAGTGCGCTGTTTAAAGCGCGAGCGATTTGAGTACTTTGTGTGCTTGCATTTTAACAAGGCTTTGGCGTGTATGCCTGCGGAAGATTTTGTAACACAAGTACTGATCAAAGCCTTACAGGTAAAGTACTTAGTGGTGGGTGATGATTTTAGGTTTGGTGCAGGGCGTAAAGGGGATTATCAGCTACTGCAACACTTAGGCGCCCAATATGGTATGAAGGTGGTAGATACACCTACAAGATTGGCAGGAAATCAGCGAATTAGTAGCTCATTAATTCGTGAGTACTTAGCGCAAGCCCATCTAAAACAAGTTAACGCTTTGCTCGATGATCCTTATCAATTATCAGGGAAGGTATCGGGTGGGCGACGTCTAGGACGCACTATTGGTTTTCCTACCCTGAATCTAAAAATGCCTGATAATTTGGCGCTACGGCGAGGTGTCTATGTCGTACGGATTTATGGTTTGGGCGAGCAGCCATTGTATGGTGTTGCTAATTTAGGACAGCGGCCTACAGTGAATGGGGTAGGGTTACGGTTTGAGATTCACGTGTTTGACTTCAATCAAAATGTCTATGGGCGAACGATTCACGTGGAACCTTTGCAGTTTTTGCGTGATGAACAAAAATTTGCATCGATTGATGCATTAAAGGTTCAGATTGCTCTCGATAGTCAAAGTACTCGATTGTGGTTGCAAGAACAGCAGTTTATTTAAGTACAACTACTGTTCTTCATAAGTACTTTAATACTAAAACGAGTACTTAAGCTTTATGGTAATCATAAAGCCGTTGAACTTCATTCTTAGAGCCTAAAATCACAGGAACACGTTGGTGTAATGAATGGGGTTGAATATCAAGAATCCGCTCATAGCCAGTGACAGCCATACCGCCCGCTTGCTCTACAATCATGCTCATAGGGTTAGCTTCGTAAAGCAGGCGCAATTTACCTTCTTTACCCGATTTTTTCATTTTTGAGTCAATGGGGTACATGAAAATACCACCACGAGTCAAAATACGGTGTACCTCCGCTACCATTGAGGCAACCCAACGCATGTTGAAGTCAGCGCCTCGAGTACCTTCCTTGCCTGCCAAACATTCGTCAATGTAGCGTTTTACAGGATCTTCCCAAAAACGTGCATTAGATGTATTGATCGCAAACTCACGCGTGTCTGCTGGTATTTCCACATCTTTACGGGTCAAAATAAAAGAACCTGAGTCACGATCCAGCGTAAACATAGTGACGCCATTACCCGTGGTCAGAACTAGAATAGTAGCTGGACCATATAAGCAATAGCCGGCAGCAATTTGCTCTGTACCTACTTTGCAAAAGTCTTCAGCACTGGGGTTATTAATGCCTTCAGGTGCTTGTAATATCGAGAAAATAGTACCCACTGATACATTGACATCCATATTAGAGGAGCCATCTAGGGGGTCAAAAGTGACTAAGTAGTTACCACGAACTTTACCTTCAGGCAGGTTGTAAACCTCATCCATTTCTTCAGAGGCTAAAGCTGCAACATGTCCGTTATTTTGTAAGGCTTCAATAAAAACCTCATTAGTAATAACGTCCATTTTTTTCTGTTCTTCACCTTGTACATTAGCTGACCCTGCTGAGCCTAAAATGCCCACCAAGTCACCTTTGCGAGTGAGACTGGAGATTTTTTTGCAGGCGACCGCAATGTCATTCAACAAAGCAGTAAACTCGCCACTAGCTTGAGTAGTTTTACGTTGCTCTTCAATAATATATTGAGTGAGAGTAATACCTATTTTATACATTACAATGATCCGAAAAAGTGCGTTACAAATTTATTGCAACATACCATACGATAATTGATTGTATTGAGCTAGCTAGCTAGTGATAATAGAGTGTTAGCTATTATAGATATAGCTTTAAAAGAGGCGGGTGTATAGTAGTACTATACAAACCCGCTAGACTTGCGAGGGAGTATTATAATTTTTTAATAACTAGTTTGAGTGTGTAGTGTCAGTTTAAAGTTGGCGGTCGAAACCGCCTATCGAATAGAGTCTTACAACTAGTTAAGTTTAACTAAACTAAGGTCATTTAACCCCATTCGATATTCATGAGTCGGGACGACTTTCCAGTTGGTTCAAATGAAATGCAAATTTTTTAAAGATTTTGCTTCTATCAGCTTATAAGACAGGTTGGGAAAGTTAATAGCATTAATCAGTGATGATTCGTGTAATATGCGCCACCATAAAGAGGGGCAATGGGGAAAAGTAGTGTTTTTTTATAATTGCCTGAGCATTTTATAAAAATGTTTGCAAATGGTATCGAAAAAATCAAACCTATCGATAGTTTGAGGCGACATATCTTATGACTGGTTTCACAAAGCATGGGGCGGACGCTACTGAGTTAGCGAAACCGACTGACGATGAAATACTATTAGCTCAGGTTGCCCTAGGGGATCGTGGTGCTTTTAGTAAGTTGTATCTTAAATATCAACCCCGATTAGTGAGTTATTGTGCACGATTATTAAATGATGATTTAGCACAGGCTGCTGATATTGTTGATGAAGCCATGTTTGATGTTTGGCGCTCCGCTGGCAGATTTGAGGGGAAGTCGAAGCCATCCACTTGGATTTATTCGATTACCCGCAATAAGTTAATTTCATGGTTGCGTAAAACTTCAGAGGTAACCCTCGGTGATGATGAAGCGCTATTGGCAATGATTGATCCGGCAGACTCATTAGAAGATGAGTTAGAAGCTGCCGATATGAAACAGCAATTAGTACGCCTCATGTCACAGTTAACCACTGAACACCAAGAAGTACTACGTTTAACCTATTTTGAAGATAAATCTGTCAAAGAAGTTGCTTTATTACTGGGGATTTCTGAAAACACGGTCAAAACCCGTATGTTCTATGCCCGTAAGCGCTTAGCTCAATTACTTGAGAAAGCTGGGATAGTGGAGTTTGATCTTTAATTTATGAGCGATTAATTGTCATGAGTCGAAACAATGAAGCCCTGCTGGAAGAGGCACGTCTCTTATTGCCATGGTATTTGACAGGTCAGTTGTCGGCTGCAGAAAAAGAGTTGGTAGATAACGCTCTAATACAATTTCCTGAGTTGAAAGACGAACTAGCACACGAAGAGCAAATGAAAAAGCTAGTTTGTCAGGATGCTCAATTATTAGAGTTAGCTGCTCTAGATACGACACCGCAACGTCTAGATAATTTATTAAAACGTATTGCACGTGAGGATGAGCAAAAGCAGGACTCGATTGCACATACGGCTAGTGTAGACCTCGCACGTCCAATCATTAAACCTACTACTAACACTCATGTTACTAAACCTAGTAGATGGGGTAAGTGGTTTAGTGAGTTATTCAGTGCAGAATGGTTGACTCCGGCTAATGCCGTGCTAGCAGGTTTGTTAGTGTGTCAGGTGGGTGCGGGTGGTATTTATTACTATCTCTCTCACCAACAAGCTAATGTGGCACCTACCTCCTATAGCACAGCTAGCATAGCTAGTGGGGAAGTGTGTGATACGTCAGGTAGCATTAAAATCAAATTAATTCCTAATGATCAACTAGCTTACGTAGATTTTAAAGATTCTACTACTGTTGAGCAGGTACGTACTTTCTTACAAACTAATAATATGGAGCTGCTCCAAACCCCTCCTTCTAATAATCCAGATATGTATTTGATCAAGTTTACCAGTACTTTAGAAGCAACCGATAATTACGTTAAGCAAATACGTACTACCTACGACAATATACTAGAAATTTTTGGTAAAGCTGATCAATCTGATATCTGCTCTTGAGTGGTATGTCATGAGTAAAAAAGGGATATTAGTAACTATCACTTTGGCTGGTTTATTAGCAGCATGTTCAAGTACTGACGGAACGCGCTATGCTGTAGTAAATACTAATTATAATAATCCGGCCTGCAAAATTAGTTCTACTTGGTGTGTAGGGAAACATGATTATGTGCCGCTACAATCCAAAGCGTATGCTAGTGATGAATTATTATTAGTCTATGATGCCGAGATAGATACACTAGAAGCTGATAATATCATGAAAGCTTATCAGCTTAAGCCTCAAAAGCGTGTTCAGCTCGCTGCACTAAATGTCAATCTCATTACTGCTAATACTAATGGTCAAAATCCTGTGCAACTTAGGCAGGCCATTAATGCTAACCAGAAAACGGTAAGAGCTAATACCAATAACTACTACTACACCAGCTTAGTGACTAATCCAGCTATAGCACCTGTGGTCAGTAGTACAGGCTACCCTTTCTCCTTAACGGGAGTGGAAGCAGCCTATCCCTTTACTAAAGGTAAGGGGGTAAAAATTGGTATGGTTGATACGCCATTAGATCTCTTTCACGAGTCACTGCGTCGAGAAAATATTCGTTTAGTTGATTTAGTGGGAGCGCAAGAGCCTGCTGCTAAACTGCACGGTACTGAAATTGCGGGTACTCTAGTGAGCGATAACCCTAAAATTGGTATTGCTCCTGAAGCCTCACTCTATGTAGTGGGAGCTTTTGGTAAAAAAGCAGACGGAACTACAGGTACTGCTGCAGATATTGCCCAAGCCATTGATTTGTGTATTAGAGCGAATGTTGATATTTTGAATTTGAGTTTTGCGGGTGATCAAGATTCTTTAGTAGACGACATGATTGCAAAAGCCATTAAACAAGGAATTATAGTGGTAGCCTCTGCAGGAAATAATGGCCCTAGTGCAAAACCCGCGTACCCTGCTGCTTTAGAAGGTGTCATTGCAGTCACTGCTATTGATAATAAGCAAAATGTTTTGTTTAAAGCCAATCGGGGTGATTACATTGATTTGGCAGCCCCTGGTGTTGGAATTTTTACTACCTCCCCTCAAAGCTCTTACAAGCTATCAACCGGTACTTCTATTGCCACCGCTCATGTGTCTGGCATTATAGCGCTATTACTTTCTATGAAGCGTCAAGGCTTTGACCCTAATATTCTCACTAGCACTGCTATTGATTTAGGGCAAAGTGGCAAGGATAATGATTATGGATATGGCTTAGTGAATTTAAGTCAGGCGCTAAAAGCATTAAAATAATAGCGTTACGATAATTCATAATACGCACTAGATAGCGGTGAGGGTTCTATACTATCTAGTGCTCCTTTAAGGAAAGACTCTAATGCGTATTTATTTCTTTGCGGTATTTGTGTTTTGCCTGCTGATGTTAGGTGCGGCACTCTTTCTACAGTTAGTGATGGGGTTGCAACCCTGTCCACTGTGTGTATTACAGCGACTAGTTATTAGTGTGATTGCTGTTACTGCTTTATTAGCTACCCTGTTTACGACTCGTGATGGTTTGGTACCACGCTTTTGGAGTTTGTTATTATTCTTAGGTGGTGCCACCAGTTTAGGTGTGGCTGTTTATCAAGTATGGTTGATTCATCAACCAAAAGAAGCGGCGGCCTCGTGTGGCCCTGGTTTAGAAGTCGCTTTAGATAAGGTGGTAGCGTATTTCCCACAAGGTGAGTGGACTGAAACGATTTATCGTAGCACAGCCTCTTGTACGGATGGATTAAATAAACTATTTGGGATTGAAGTTGCTGATTTAACCTTACCAGTATTTATTGTCTTTACACTCTTTTTACTGTGGCTGTTATTTAAGCGCTATGACGAGTACTATTATTAATATTAAGTACTTAGCTCTATAAATAAAAAGGGTAGTGTTTGCTACCCTTTTTTATTTATACACATCCGGTGGGCTTAGGTAATCCACCATATTTGGTAATCGGTTTCATAGGCCCTGTTTGCCAGAGTTTGAAAAGTTCTTTTTGATCGGCTTCAATATATTTAGCAAATTTACGAATCGGCGGAACTACCGAGTGCTCTTCATAATATTCACGAGCCTTTTCAATTTGCTGCCATTGTTCATCGGTTAACTCAACCCCATCGGCAATAGCCATTGCCTTACCGATTTCAGGTGTCCAGTCTGCCATACTTAATAAATAACCATCGCCATCACGGGTAGGTAAAGTACTCATAACTCTGCTCCAAATCCTATTAAACTGCTAAGTTATTATGAGCGTGATTTGAGCTAAATGTCGATTTACCGATGGTAATAGAGTACTTAAATATTGCAGGGAACTTTAATCTTAGTTAAATGGACTATAAAATCATGGACTTAACCCCAATCATCCTTGCTGTTAGGAGTACTTTAAATGCTCAAATCTCCCCTATCTGCCTTCGCATTTAGTTTATTGGCTTTGATTGCTCATTCTGCCTATGCTGATAATGCGGCAGTCTGCAGTTCATCTTTTTATTGTTATGGTTCTGATAAAACCCCAGCAGGTGCAGTGCCTGTTAGAGTCGTCACAGAGGGTGCTCCCAATCAAGGGACGCTGATCGAAAATGTATCTCGCACGGTGATGGCAGTGCCTGATCGTCCTGTTGCTCGTACCACCGTTACACGTACAACCCCTAATACTAATGCCAGTCCTGTAACTCGCGTAGCGGCCAATGCTTCAGTAGTAGGAAATCTCACCTCTCGTCCGTCTATTTTGGATGCGAATTTACCACCCGCTCAACCCACCCGCCGCGTGGTGATTGCAGCGACCCCGCGTACTCAACCGACAACCTCTCGTACCGCCGCTAGTAGACCTGCACGTGTCGTTGCCTCTACTGCTCAAGGTTGTAGTACTTTGATGGATAAGGCTACTAAAGCTGAAAGCCAAGGCGTGGTCTATGCAAAAACAGGTCAATCTACTCGCTCTCGCCAAGCCTTCCAAGAGGCAGCAGGTTTCCGTACCCAAGCTAAAAGTTTAAATTGCAGCGTTTAAGTACTCGGTTCACAGTAGTGCGGTTAAGATCGTACTACTGTTAGATAGGAATCAACATGTTTACACCAGACACCGTTATACACGCATGGTTTACGCCTCCTTTAGCCGAATATTGGTTTAGTTCTACGCCTGAGATTGACGCTTATATTCGGACGGAGTTTGAGGCTTTGTGGCAACAAGCCAAAACTGGAGGTTTAGAGAGTTGGCAAAGTACTCCTGAAGGTTGTTTAGCCTTATGTATAGTACTAGACCAATTTCCACTGAATATGTATCGCGGACAGGCTCTGAGTTTTTCTACCGAACAACAAGCGGTAAAAATTACCAAACAGGCTATTGCCCAAGGTTTTGACCAACAACTTCCGGTGAATCAGCGCTTATTTTTATATATGCCTTTAATGCATAGTGAAAATGTGAGTGATCAAGCCTTATCCGTGCAAAGCTTTGAGCAGTCGGGTATGGATTCAGCCTATCCTCACCATCATCAAAGCATTGTGCAGCGCTTTGGACGATTTCCTCATCGTAATGCTATTTTAGGGCGGCAAAGTACCCCAGCTGAATTACAGTACTTAAACTCGTCAGAAGCCTTTAAAGGCTAAAGTACTAGTTTACGTATCGTCCTCATGGGCATGAACATGAGTATGTCCCGCATGGTGATGTACTCGTAGGCTTTTGTGACAATGTGGGCACTCATGCAGCGTCGCCAAACGCATTTCCTGCTGGATTTCACGCATGATACTTTGTGCATCAGCACGGCTAACCCCGAGTTCTTGGCGCTGCTGCTCTATATGTTCTAATGCAGTAACACTTAAATGTCCTAATTGATAAGCTGTATAAATGGTTTGTCGATAGGTTTCACGGCGGCGTTTTAACTCATTGATTAGCCCTGAACTTAAAATAGCGGCTGGCAAAGAGGCAATCGCGATCCCCCCAATCACCGTAATTCCCGCAAATACCTTGCCTAACTGAGTAATGGGCACGGCATCCCCGTAGCCAATCGTAGTAAGGGTTACGACAGCCCACCATAAGGCTTTAGGAATGCTGCCAAATTGTTCAGGTTGAATACGACCCTCAATCCAGTACATTCCCGTTGCTGAGATTAAAATCAGTACTAAAAAGATAAACAGCGCCGATAACATCGTTTCGGTTTCTTGACGAATCAAAGTACCCAGCAAAGACATAGCACGTGAATAGCGGGTGAGTTTTAAGATACGTAATAAACGAATACTCCGTAACATACGCAAATCAACGCCGCCTAACAGCATCCCTAAATAGTAAGGCGCAATCGCCAGCAAGTCGATTAGAGCCATCGGCGTAATCATATAACGCAAGCGTCGGAGTACTTGAGATGAGGCAGAAAGAGAAGTGGAGGGACGTTCAGCAGATATCCAAATACGTACGAAGTACTCTACTGTAAAAATGCTAACTGACAGCCTCTCAAATTGAGTAAAGTACTGAATATAGCGCCGATAAAAACCAGATTCAGATTCCAAAATGACGGCTAGTACCGTGAGGACTATTAGCAACGCTAGCGCCCCATTGATAATCCAGCTCGCCCAACCTGTGCGGGGTTGTTCAAGTACTTGATACAACTCATGCCGTAAACGATCAACCCCGTACATATCTTCCTCTATTAACTGGTTGCCGCCAATGCCTGTTGGATATAGGTACTCCTGAGTTGTTTAGTCATCATACCGGTTTTACCTGTACCAATAGTACGTCCATCAATCGCTACAACCGGTAAAGCAAAGGTCGCGGCACTTGTAATAAAAGCCTCTTGCGCTTCATAAGCCTCTTGTGCGGTAAAGGCTCGCTCCTCGATTGTTAACTCGAGTTGTTGAGCGACTTGTAAAATACTAGCGCGAGTAATGCCATGCAAAATCTCATTAGTGAGGTGCCTAGTGATCAGCCGATTATCTTGGGTCACAATAAACGCATTATTAGAAGTACCTTCCGTTATAAATCCACTCTCCACAAACCAAGCCTCGTCCATTCCCGCATCCAGTGCTTGTTGTTTAGCTAATGACTGTGCTAACAAAGCAGTGGTTTTAATATCACGGCGTTGCCAGCGGATATCCGGTACTAGCAGTACTTTTAAACCTATCTCTGCCATAGGGTTTTTGATTAGTTCTTTATGACTTCCAAAAATAATCACGGACGGTTTAATATTTTTGGGTACAGCAAAATCGCGCACGGGTGTAATCCCTCGCGTAATTTGAGTGTAAACCATCCCTTGATCGATTTGATTACGTTTAACGATTTCACGTTGTAAATCGAGGAGTTCATGCGCAGGCATGGGCATAGACATACCTAACTCCCCTAATGACCGTGCTAAGCGTTGCAGGTGTCCGGCTGTTTCGAGCAGTTTGCCCTGCAAAATTGCATTTACCTCATACACACTATCAGCAAATAATAAGCCACGATCAAACACGGAAATCAGTGCTTGAGATTCTGGTACAAATTGTCCATTCACATAGACAATACGATCTTGGGTCGTCATGATTATCCTTATAATGCTAAGTACTTAGCCTTGTGCAGTACTCAAATAAAACAATTAATTCACGGTTGTGATTATGAGCGCCCTATAATAGTGCGAACCTTAATCTGCTAGCGAGTCGTTTAACTATGCCTGATTATCAATCTTTAATACCACGTTTTGCACCTCTGGCATCTGCTCAAGTCGAGCGGGTATTAGCTTCGAGTTTATATTTACAAGAACAACTACTACGCTTTCCAGAGTGGATTGAGGGGTTGATTAATAGCCAAGCGTATACAGAGGGTGAGCTGTATCAAACGATTCAAAGTACTTTGCCCGAAAGTACTGATGAAGCGACTTTATTAAAACTAGTCAGACAAACCCGTCATCGTGAAACGGTGCGTATTGCGTGGCGTGATCTCATGGGGTTAGCTCCTTTAGAAGAAACCATGCGTGATTGCTCAGACCTTGCGGATGCTTTGGTGGAGGCGAGTTTAACGTGGTGGTATCGTGATTTTTGTACCAAGCATGGTACACCCCGCAATGAGGAAGGTCAGGCTCAACAGTTAGTTATTTTAGGGATGGGTAAATTAGGCGGACGTGAACTCAATTTCTCCTCCGATATTGACCTGATTTTTGCTTTTCCCGAAGCGGGGATGACCGACGGGCGACGTGAGCTGGATAATCAGACGTTCTTTGTGCGCTTAGGGCAAAAAGTGATTAATACTTTAGGTGCGATTACAGGGGATGGCTTTGCTTATCGGGTTGATATGCGGTTGCGTCCGTTTGGAGATGTGGGGGCGTTGGCATTGTCATTCGATGCAATGGAGCATTATTACCAAACCCACGGTCGCGAATGGGAGCGTTATGCTATGATCAAAGCGCGAGTCATGGCAGGTGATAAAGTGCAAGGTGCAGAGTTAATGAGTCGCCTGAGACCCTTTATTTATCGGCGCTATTTAGATTACGGTGCGGTTGAACAATTGCGCGATATGAAAGCTATGATCAACCGCGAAGCCGAGCGTAAGGGCAAGTACCAAGATGTCAAACTCGGACGTGGGGGCATTCGTGAGGTGGAGTTTATTGCTCAAGTGTTCCAACTCATGCGTGGTGGGCGTGATCGTGAATTACAACAACGCAGTCTATTACCCACTCTTGCCGCCTTAACCCAACTAGAACTACTAACACCTGAAGATGAGCACACGTTACGCGATTCGTATTGTTTTTTGCGGCGGGTGGAAAATCATCTACAAATGTGGAAAGACGAACAAACCCATGCTTTGCCTGACGACCCACATCAACGCCAAGTACTTGCTCAATCAGTCGGTTTTGCGGATTGGGATAGCTTTTTGGAGGTACTGAATGCTAAGCGTGAGGTGGTACATGCTTTATTTCGTCGTATTTTTGCGATGGAGGGCGAAGATACTAGCGCCTTTGATGATGAGGAAACGGAAACCAATACCCTAGAATTATGGTGTGGCAATTTAGATCAAACCAAAGCTTTACAACTGCTCAGTACTTTGGGCTATAAAGATAGCGAAGATATTAATCGAGTACTGACTGAGCTACGTGAAGGACGTTTATATCAAACGCTGACTGAGTTAGCCCGTACTCGTATGGATAGGCTGATGCCTAATCTCATCGTCATTGCCTCCAAACAGCCGGATGCTGATACCGCACTCAAACGCACCCTCACGATTATTCAAGCGATTGCCAAACGCTCAGTCTATATGAGTATGTTGGGTGATCATCCTGAGGCATTGGCGCAATTGGTAAAGTTGGTCAGTCATAGCATTTGGTTGACTACTCAACTGACTCAGCACCCGATTTTGTTGGATGAGTTACTCGACGCTCAAGCGCTTTATCATCCTTTAAATCGTGCTGAACTCCACAAAGCCTTGACCTATAGCCTTAGTCGGGTGGATGAGGACGATACTGAACAAGTGATGGAGCAATTGCGTCAATTTAAAAATACCCAAATACTGCGGGTGGCAGCAGCGGATATTAGCGACATATTACCGGTGATGAAGGTCTCTGATCAGCTAACTTGGATTGCTGAAGTGATTTTAGAGTTCACATGGCAAAATGTGTGGGCTATGTTGAGCGCTAAATCAGGGGTGCCGACCTATCGAGTGGGCGATGAGACCAAATCCGCCGGATTTGCAGTGGTGGGCTATGGTAAATTGGGTGGGATTGAATTGGGCTATGGTTCGGATTTGGACATTGTGTTTTTGCACGACTCCGAGGGCGAAAAGCAAGTTACCAATGGCGAAAAGCCGTTGGAAAATAGCGTGTTTTATACCCGACTTTCCCAAAAAATTATTAGTATGCTTTCAACCTTTACCCATGATGGTAGGCTTTATGAAACGGACACACGTCTACGTCCCAGTGGTGCATCTGGGTTATTAGTCAGTAGTGTGGAGGCATTTCGCAAATATCAGTTTGAAAAAGCATGGCTATGGGAGCATCAAGCTTTATTGCGGGCGCGTGCTTTGACAGGCTCTAAAGCTATTTGCGAGCAATTTGAGCAAGTGCGCCGCGAAGTACTATGCCAAGCTCGTGATCCCCAAGTAGTCAAACAAGAAGTCGTTACCATGCGCCAAAAAATGTGGGAAAACCTCAGCTCGAAAAAGAGTGAAGTGTTTGACATTAAAAAAGATCCCGGTGGTATTACCGATATTGAGTTTATTGTACAAGGTTTGATTTTAATGCATGCCGCTCAATATCCGAGTTTGGTTGAGTGGAGCGACAATATTCGCCAACTGGAATCGCTACAAAAAGCAGACGTTTTACCAGCTAATGAAGCCCAGCAATTAGCGGATATTTACCGCGAGATGCGTAGCTGTATTCATACCCGCTCTTTACAGGAGTTGGACGCTAAAGTACCCAGTACTTTATATCAGGTTGAGCGTGAAACGGTTCAAGCCATTTGGAATCGTTATTTTAGCTAACCGTCTGTTTATTCCCGTTTATCTGCTGTCATTGGGGTAGTCAGTACTGGCTATCCTACAATGGCTCATCCGCGACTAGATGATCAATGAGGCAGTAGCATGGGTGCTCGTTATTGGCTTACCTTTGGGGTAATAGGATTAGTTTGGGTGACACAGGCTCAAGCTGAAGTATATCGTTGGAAAGATGCCAGCGGACGTACTATTTATGGTGACAATCCTCCTGAAGAGTTTAAAAATGCCCCACCCTTGGAGTTGCCCTCTCTAACCATTTCGGACGGTTATCAACAGAAAGCTGAGGCTGCTAAAGCCAAAACCGAAAGTACTGCTAAACCACAAGATAAAAAGGAATTTAAGTATGACTCCTTTACTGTGGTAGCCCCTAAAAAAGATGAAGGCATTCGAGCCAATGAAGGTAATGTTACTATTGAATTAGCCATAGAACCTAGTCTTCAAGCAGGGCATCAACTGATTTTGTACGTAGATGGTAAACAAGTCGGACAGGGCGGTGCATTAACTTATAATCTGCAAAATTTGGAGAGAGGTACGCATACTACGTTTGGTGTCATTCAAGATGATAAAGACAATATTATTATGAATACTGAAGTAACGACCTTTCACATTTTTAGGGCTAAAAAAAAACGTAATTTAAAGGATACTGATGAAACTGAGGGCTCTACTGACAACACACCAGCCGAGTCCCAGTTGGGTAATACTAATAATACGCGGATTATTTAAGTACTCTGAGGCTTAGGGCGTTGCCCAAAAATGGCAGTACCAATGCGTACTAGCGTTGCACCCTCAGCAATCGCTGCCTCCATATCATCACTCATACCCATAGACAATGTATCCAGCTTAAAACCTTGAGTATTTAAGTACTCTAAACACTCGCGTAGGGGCTTGAAGACTGCTCTTTGCTGTTCAAAATTAGCTTCTGGAGCAGGAATTGCCATTAAGCCCCGTAATTTTAAGTGGGGGAGTTGTGCTACTTGTTGAGCAAGAGGGAGTACTTCATTTAATGCAATACCAGATTTGCTATCCTCACCACTCAAGTTAATCTGCAAACACACATTAATCACAGGGTGAGAGACTGGTTTTTGAGCGTTTAAACGTTCGGCAATTTTCAAACGATCGATGGTATGTACCCAGTGAGCCGTTTCAGCCACTAGTTTAGTCTTGTTGGATTGCAAAGGGCCAATAAAATGCCATTCAAGATCAGGATAATTCGCCAATACTTGAGCTTTTTCTACCATCTCTTGTACATAGTTTTCCCCAAACGCTCGTTGTCCAGCTTGGTAAGCCTGTTGAATACTTTCCACCGAATGAAATTTACTAACGGCGACTAATTGCACGCTATTTAATGGACGATTAAATCGTTGTTCAGCCGTGTGTAGGCGTTCGCCGATTGTCTGGAGATTGGCCTGAATAGTCATGATATGTGGTAGATTTTCCGGTATGAATAACAATAAAAATTAATATTACGCCGCGATGGATATTACACAGCTTTTAGCCTTTGGCGTGAAAAATAACGCCTCGGATTTGCACTTATCAGCAGGTTTGCCCCCTATGATTCGCGTCGATGGTGAGGTGCGCCGCATTAATTTACCTGTGCTCGATCATAAGCAAGTACATGCTCTAGTGTACGACATTATGAATGATTTACAGCGCAAGATTTATGAGGAACGCTGGGAGTGTGACTTCTCGTTTGAAGTACCAGGCGTGGCTCGGTTTCGTGTGAACGCCTTTAATCAAAACCGTGGTGCGGGTGCAGTCTTTCGTACGATTCCTTCTAAAGTACTCACCTTAGATCAACTGAGTGCGCCTAATATTTTTCGTAAAATTGCTAGTGTGCCCCGCGGATTAGTACTAGTGACGGGTCCCACAGGTTCGGGTAAGTCTACGACGTTAGCGGCTATGATTGACTTCGTGAATGAGTCCGAGCATGGGCATATTCTGACTATTGAAGATCCGATTGAGTTTGTGCATGTTGGTAAAAAATGTCTAGTCAATCAACGTGAAGTCCATCGCGATACCAAAGGCTTTGAAATAGCTTTGCGCTCTGCTCTACGTGAAGACCCCGATATTATTCTAGTAGGGGAAATGCGTGATCTTGAAACCATTCGTTTAGCTCTGACCGCTGCCGAAACAGGGCATTTGGTGTTTGGTACGCTTCATACCACCAGTGCAGCTAAAACGATTGACCGTATTGTGGACGTTTTCCCAGCAGCTGAAAAAGACATGGTGCGCACCATGTTATCAGAGTCCCTGCAAGCCGTTATTTCTCAAACCTTGTTGAAAAAGAAAGGTGGGGGGCGGGTTGCGGCTCACGAGATTCTGATTGGCACTAGAGCAATTCGCAATCTGATCCGTGAAAATAAAATTGCCCAAATGAACTCGGCGATTCAAACCGGACAAAATGAAGGTATGCAGTCTCTCGATCAATCGCTTAAAGACTTGGTCATGCGTGGCATTGTTGATAAAGATACCGCCCGCCGTAAAGCCCAAAACCCACAAGATATTTAGGAGGCAGATATGTCTATGGATCGTGATTCCGCCCTAGCGTATGTGCATAAGCTTTTGGCGGCGATGCTGGAGAAGAAAGGCTCGGACTTGTACATTACTGCCGATGCGGCACCCTCTATAAAACTGAATAATCAAGTAGTTCCGCTCACCTCGCAAACATTGAACGATAGTAATACCGCTTTATTAGTGCGAGCGATTATGAATGATAGACAGTTACGTCAGTTTGAGGAAACGATGGAGGGTAACTTTTCTTTGAGCCTACCAGGTAAAGCACGGTTTCGCGTCAGTGCGTTTACTCAGCGGGGTTGTGTGGGCATGGTGATTCGCCATATTCCTCATCATATTCCTAACTTAGAAGAGCTTAGCTTGCCGCCTGTACTGAAAGATTTAGCGATGACTAAGCGCGGTCTCTTGTTAGTGGTAGGAGCAACTAGTTCAGGTAAATCAACTACATTAGCTTCCTTGGTAGATTATCGCAACCGCACTGCTTCGGGGCATATTATTACCATTGAAGATCCGATTGAGTTCGTACATGAGCATAAGAAATGTTTGATTACCCAACGTGAAATTGGTGTAGATACCGCAGATTTTCATACCGCCTTGAAAAATACCTTACGTCAAGCGCCTGATGTGATTTTATTGGGTGAGATTCGTGATCGTGAAACTATGGATTATGCTATTGCGTATGCAGAAACGGGGCATTTGTGTCTATCGACTTTACACGCCAACAGCTCTACTCAGGCGATTGACCGTATTATCAACTTCTTTCCTGAAGAGCGCCGTGAACAGCTACTCATGGATTTATCTTTTAATCTTAAAGCCGTAGTGTCTCAGCGCTTAGTACAAAAAGCTAAGGGGGAGGGGCGCTTACCTGCGGTAGAGGTCATGATTAATTCGCCTCTGATTGCCGAGCATATTCAAAAGGGTGAAGTCACTGCCCTCAAAGAGGTTACGTCTAAGTCGCGTGAGTTAGGTATGCAGACTTTTGACCAAGCTTTATTTGATCTCATTGAAAATAAGCAAATTACCGTCAATGAAGGTTTCCGCCATGCGGACTCAGTCAATGAGTTGCGTTTAAATCTTAAACTCAAAAGTCGTTTTGCTAAGGATAATGATTTCTTCCGCGGTACAGATGAATTAGCAATTGAACCCATCTAGGAGTACTTCATGGCTGCTGAAACGGTAATGATGAATGCGGACATGCGCATTACACCACTCCTACATATGATGGTGAAAATGCAAGCCTCCGATTTATATCTGACAACAGGGGCGTATGCCTCACTCAAAGTACGCGGACAATTACAACGCATTACTCGCGACCCTCTGCGCCCCGGTAATATTCGCCAATTGGCGGAGGAGGTATTGACCCGTACTGAAATAGAGCAATTTTTTACTCAGCGCGAATTGAATAAAGGGCTGACTTTAAAAGATATTGGTCGGTTCCGGATGAATTTATATTTTCAACGGGGCGAAGTTTCAATGGTGATTCGCCATATTCGTAATCGTATAGCCGACCCAGATGATCTACGCCTACCCGAAATACTCAAGCAAATGGTAATGGGGCGCGATGGTTTAGTGCTGTTTGTGGGGACAACAGGCTCTGGTAAATCGACCTCTATGGCAGCATTGATTCAATACCGTAATGAGCGCCATCCGGGGCACATTCTTACGATTGAAGACCCCATTGAATATACTTTTTCACACGGTCAATCGATTATTGGGCAACGTGAAGTCGGGTTTGATACGTTAAGTTATAGTAATGCGATGCGTGAAGCGATGCGCGAAGCTCCTGACATGATTATGGTGGGAGAGGCACGTGATTTAGAAACGATGGATGCCGTATTAGGCTTTGCGGATACGGGGCATTTAGTCTTATCAACCCTACATGCGGCTAATGTGGTGCAAGCCTTAGAGCGGATTGTCTATATGTTCCCCTCGGAAACTAAAAATCGTCTCTTAATGGATTTATCACTCAATTTGCGTTGTATTGTAGCTCAGCGTTTAGTACCGGGGCTTGATGAGGGTAAAGTGCATTTAGCGGCTGAAGTACTGGTGAATACCCCTTATGCAGCCGAATTGATTCGCAAAGGCAAGATTTCCGAGTTACGTGAAGTGGTAGAAAAAGGTAGTGCGGATGGCATGCAGTCTTTTGATCAGGCGTTAGTGCGTTTATATCAGGAGCGGAAAATTTCTCGTGAACGCGCCCTCGAATTTGCCAATTCTAAAAATAATTTAGAATGGCAATTAAACTTCGGTGAAGGCGATAAACATAAAGGCAAGTCAGCCAATCAAGCAGCACAGGTATTAGACACTAGTGAATTAGATTTCTTAGCCGAACCACTGAGCGTTTAGTATTCATAGGCTAATGAAAGTACTCCTCATCACCGAAGGAGTACTTTAGTTAATGGGCAATCCACTGAAAAACGGGCACGGTTAAGCGCTTACTCAAATCCATTAAATTGTCCATGCTATTCGGTTGGGTATGAATACGATTGAGTAATACACCAGCTACGGTGAGCTGACGACGTCGGAGTACTTCAACAGCCATCAATACATGATTCATACAACCCAATTTATCTTCAGTGATTAGCACAACGGGTAAACCCAGTACTTGAGCTAAATCCGCATTTAACCCATCCTCTGCAATCGGTGAATACACGCCTCCCGCGCCCTCCACATAGAGCCAAGTATTAGCGGTTTGATTGAATACGGCGGTAGCTAAATCATTAATAGTTAGTACTTTACCCTCCAAGCGAGCCGCACGATCAGGAGCCAGTGCCGCTTTAAAACGATGAGCACAAACTTGTGCCAAAGTACTTTGGGGTAATTGAGCGGCTTGCATTAATTGCCACGCATCAGTAAGGGTTTCATCTTCAGGCCAGCCTGATTCAACAGGTTTACGTGGAGTAATTTTTAAACCCAGTACTTTAAGCTCACGAATGAGCTGTGTGCCAACATAGGTTTTGCCGACTCCTGTATCAGTTCCGGTCACAAAAACCCCCCGCTCTTGAGTGAGCGTGTGTAGCCACTGATTGAGATCAAGTACTTTAGGCATAGCGTTGTTGGTGTCCTTTGATAACTCGACTGGCAGCCCACATTAAGCCTGCACCGCATACAGTTACAGCTGAGGCTAGCATTAAAGAGGTATCAAAATGCCCTTGATGTTCGGCTAACCAGCCCGCATAAGCAGGAGCCAGTACTTGAGCCACCCCAAAGCAAGCCGTTAATAAGCCCATAATCGTGGTAGGGCGTGAGCCTGCCATCCGTCCACCATAAATTAAGACCATCGATACAATCCCAATGACTGTACCACCAAATAGTATCGCACCCACTATGGTTGCCCCAGTCGAATGACTTAATACAGGTAAAATAATACCCACTGATTGCACTAAGTACGCTGCAATTAATGCTGGAAACTCACCTCGCCGCTGGGCTAGTTTTGTCCATAACCAGCAGGAGGGTGCCATCGATAAGCCCACAATTAACCATGCATAATCCCCTAAATGCGGGATAGTCGTTTGCTTTTGCAAAATCGACACTAAAAAAGTAGCACTAATCACATACCCCACCCCCTCGCAAAAGTAGGCAGCGGCAAACAGCGCTAGAAAGAGTTTAGAGATCGGTATGTCTTTAAGTTGATTAATGGATTGTTGCTTTAACAGATTCACTGTCCAGCCATTAAAACGCAACGCAGGGGTACCTAAAATCACAATCGCAATGCCACTACTAATCCATAGCTCTGCCCACGTTTGAGTACTTTTAAATAACAGCACCCACAAGGCTCCAAGCGCTAAACCCAAGCCTATGGCTGAAAAATGCACGCTTAAACGTTGAGTACTTTGTGCAGGAGGCGTAGCCAGCATCAGTAAACTGGTGCCAATAATCATCCCTCCCACGCTACACAAGCCACTCACAAAGCGCATCCCTACCCAAAGCCATTCGTTTTGGGTGACGCCCATACCGATATTGGTGAGGGCGGCCAAGATGACTGATAGGCGTAATAGCGTTTTTTTAAAGTCTAAACTGTGTACTTGAGTAACAGCCAAAGCACCGAATAAATAGCCTACATAATTTGCAGAGGCTAAGTAACCTGCCCAATCATTACCAAAGCCTGTTGCTTCTTGCATCAGTGGTAATAAGGGGGTGTAAATAAATCGTGCCATTCCAAAGGTGGTCAGCAAAGCGGACATGCTAGCGATTAATGCCATGCGTTCTGACTGCGGTAAAGTCATACTCATCTCCTCAAGTCACAAGCTCAGCATCATAGCGCAAAGTACAGTACTATTCCTAGCCTATCACTCAGTTTTTAGGAAAATAATGATGTTAACAGCGCCATCACCGCGCTATTTTCAAATAGGCTTGGGGCTTGCAATGATCGGTACAGGCTTATTTGCCTTAAAGTCGATTTTCATTAAGTTAGCTTTTAATGAAGGAGCCGATGCAACCACTTTATTGGCGTTAAGAATGCTGATTTCAGCACCTTTTTATTTAGGCATTTTACTGTGGAGCTTAAAACAGCCGAGTACTTTAATACCTGTGAAAAGTGATGGGTTAAAAATATTAGCATTAGGTTTTATGGGGTACTATTTATCGTCGTGGTTGGATATGCAAGGGCTCACTTATATTACAGCTCAATTAGAGCGTTTGACTTTATATACGTATCCTATTTTTACCACGTTTTTAAGTTGGTTGGTGTTTAAAGAGTCTATTACAAAGCGAGTTTGGTTAGCTCTAATTCTCACTTATACAGGAGTACTGGCTTTATATTCCCATGAAGCCAAAATAGGAGGGGATCAGGTGACATGGGGAGTGTTTTTAGTGGTAGGTGCCGCTTTAAGTTATTCGTGTTATGTATTATTAGCAAAGCCCTATATTGCGAAGTATGGTAGTCGCTTATTTACTAGTATTGCTATGCTGTCATCAACGCTTTTTGTGCTGATACATTTTTTGACAACACATCCAATCAGTGATTTAGGGGTCACACCTAAAGCATGGTTTTACGCAGTATTATTGGCGATTGTAAGTACTTTATTACCTACCTATATGATTGCAGAAGCTATTCATCGTATTGGAGCCGCGCGTACCAGTATTGTAGGAACGGTAGGCCCCGTATTTACAATTTTAATTGCGGTATGGCTATTAGGCGAGCCTTTTGGCTTTTATCATTTATTAGGTGTGGGCTTGGTTATGTTTGGGGTTAGTTTATTAGGTAAAAAATAAGATTCGAGTTTAAGGCTTAGCGATTGACTCAATTAATTTTTTAAACCATAAAAAAGCCACTGCTTGATTTAAGCGCTTGTGCCAAATCAGTGAGTATTGTTGGGGAGATTGGGGTAAGGGCAGTTTAAAAGCGACTAGACTAGCGTCATTTAAAGTACTTACTAAACGACTGGGCACATTCATAATTAAATCGGACTGACTTAATATAGCAATGTTCGCCAGCATATTAGGTGAACGCACTGCGATATTTCTTTCACGACCGAGTTTTTGTAGTTGCACATCAATTAAACTCGGTTGTGGATCTTTAAATGAAACTACGATGTGTCGATAGGCTAAGTACTCGTCTAAACTCATCCCCTGATCTAGTACTTTATGAGCTAAAGGATGATTAGCACTAATTAAGCCCACCATATGTTCATCAAATAACTCTAAGGCTTCAAAAGGGCTAGAGGGCGGCTGATTGCCAATGAGTGCCACATCTAAGTCACCTTGCTCTAGACGTTGTAATGTTTCGGCACTGTAATTTTCGATAGTGAGTTGTGCGTTCGGCGCGGTGTGAGCCAGTACTTTAATGAGTTTGGGGATAATCGTAGCAATGGAGTAGTCACTCGCCGCTAATTTAAAACAGTGGGTTGTGGTGATTGGGTCAAAAGTACTGAGTGCAAACACATCGGCACTGTATTGAATAATTATTTGGACTTTAGGCAATAAGTACTCGGCTTTAGGGGTGAGTACTAAACCATTACGCCCCCGCACGACTAATTCATCCTCTAAAATTACCCGTAAGCGCTTCAAAGCATGGCTCAATGTCGATTGACTGAGTGCTAATTGTTGCGAGGCTAAGGTGACTGAACGATAACGTGCAACGGCTTCAAAAATCACCAGTAAATTGAGATCAATGCGAGCGAGATGTATAGGATTCATAAAGGTTGTGTCGTTATTTCATTGGGCAAGTACGGCGATAAAACCTAGCATAGTGTAAAAGTAATTAAACTTAGGAATCTATGTAATGCGAATTAGTATTATTGGTGCATCGGCGGGTGTGGGGTTGGAGTGTGTGCATCGTGCTCTAGAGCGTGGTCATGAAGTCGTAGCACTATCACGCCGCAATGAGGGTTATCCCAGCCATCCTAATCTCACTATAGTACAAGGTAGTGCCACTAAAGTAGAAGATTTAAAGAAAGCTACCGAAGGGGCTGAAGCCGTACTCGTGACCTTAGGTACAGGTAAAAGTACTAAAGCTACCACGCTTTATACGGAGGCAGCCAAAGCCTTGATTGAACTGCAAAAGCAAACTAATACTCCAGTACCGTTTATTATTCTCACAGGCTTTGGAGCAGGGGAAAGTGGCGGTTATCACCCGTTCTTCATGGGGCTAATTTTCAAAACAATACTGAAAGCCGTGTACAAAAACAAAACTCAAATGGAGCAGATGCTCAGTTCAAGTACTGTAAATTGGGAGTTTGTAAGACCTGGTTTATTACTGTCAAAACCCTTATCAGAAAAGTATCGTATTGAAACCCGTCATTATAAGGGAATGAATATTGGGGGGATTGCTCGCAAAGATGTAGCAGATTATATGGTTAAAGAAGCCGAGCAGCCTAAGCACCTCAAGCAATCGGTAGCGTTGTCTAATAAATAATAGTTACGACACCGCACTAAGGTTAAGACCCAGTACTTAACCTTAGTGTTGAATTTACATCAGGCGTTCAACATCCGCACTTTCGTGGTTAATATCGGTATCTAGATCAAAAAATTCGACTGCTCCCGTTTCTAAGGAGTACTCAGCACTGACTACTAATAAACCTTCATTGGCAATTAAGTGCTCCAAAATGGCAGAACCATGCTTCAGGTGGCTAGTCGCGGCGCGAATATTGGCGCGTACGGCATGTTTCATGAGGGCTTCGGGGTCATCTTTGAGGGGTGTCTCCATTAAAGTGGAGACCGCTGGTGCGATACGTTGCACAATCGACATTAAATTACTGGACGGTGAGCGTTGTTTATTACGTAGCTCTTCAATCGTTGCCGTGACCGCACCGCAGTGGGTGTGTCCCATTACAATCACTAGTCGAGTATCATAACGGGTTGCCGCGTATTCAATACTGCCAATTTGTGAGGGTGCAACAATATTACCCGCCACCCGGATCACAAATAGTGAGCCAAAGCCTTGATCAAAGACGGTCTCCGCTGGAACCCGTGAGTCAGAGCAGCCTAAAATAATGGCGAAAGGGTTTTGACCTTTGACTAAATCACCCCGTTGAGCATGGCTTAATAAGGCATCAAGACTACGCACATTGCTAGTAAAGCGTTGATTTCCTTCTTTTAAGCGCTGTAAAGCCTCTAAACCTGATAAATTTTTGGGTTGTTCTGACATGACTAGTTTTCCTGACAATTAGCTTCTCTCAACACTAAAGAGATATTGCCAACAAACGCAGGATTTGACTAGCAAACTTGTTCTTAAAATCCATTTGTGCTTAGGTCGCTTATTTTGATCAGCATGGAGCCTTTAGGATCAAAAAGATTGTCTTGAAAGCCCCATTACCAACTTATAGGGATAGATAATCTAAGATTGGGGTAAGGGCTTTGAGTTTGGATTGCATTTAGCAATTTATCAAAATCAGACTCGTATTCTATGTCCTGTTGTATATGGAGTTTTTCAAACTCACCTAACGCATGTTTTTCAGCATGAGCACGTAGTTATTAAGTACTTCATACGCATGAAAGTCTAAAAAGCTGTCTAGTTTATTAGTCCTGTCTTACATGGTTAAGGTCATGTGGCATCATACAAAATTTTTAGCCATACCTTGTTGCGTAGCCCAGATAGTTTCATTACCAATCACCACTTCGATTCTGACACCTGTTTGCTCTGATACATAAAACAAAAATTGGCAGGCAGGAAGTTGTTCTAAATTATTTGATACTAATTTGGGTTGATTATCAAAAATTTCTTGGTTTTGATAAGTGTTTGTAGATTCATAAAAATCAATTATCAAATTATTTTGTTGAGCTAGAATAGCTATCTTTTAATGCCACTTGATAGGGATAGATTTTTTCTTAACTCAGTAAGCTATAGCACTTTGGTGGATTCCAAGTAGTTGAGAAAGCGTAATTTGCCCACCAAACTGCTTAATAATAATGTCATTAATTTTTATAACTACCTAATATTTAAATAGATAATTTAATGTATTTTGCTATAATTATCAGTATGTAAAGAACATAAAAAGAGGTGTATTTTATGGTTTTTAAAAAATTAATAAATTGGGACTTGGACAGTGATCAGGTCATTATAGTAGCTGGTAGATATGCCGAACCTTTAGCACTCAAACATCATATGTATATTTGCCAGAATGATAGAAGTTTTAGACCAGCAAAATATATTGCTTTCTACAAGGCAGGTGGTATTAATTATTTATTTGAGTTGGTTGATAAGCCTTACAAAGATTGCACCCCAGAAAATACACCTATTTTAAAAACCTTAAGTCCTGATGAGTTTCCTGATCCAGAAGTGCCACGTCAAATTTTTTATTTAAGAAAAGTGGAGGGTTTTATGCCGATACAAAATACAAAATTGGATAAAAATAACGATATGGCTCCTTTTACACAGAATCAGCGATACTCTACTTATAGCAAAATAATTAGTGCTAAAACCACAGATGAGTTAGAAGATTAGTAGACAAAAAAGGCGAGTTACCCCGCCTTTTTTATTGGCTTAAAGGTTTAATGCCGTTTCTTAGGTGCAATCAAATCCGTGATCGAACCCTCGAACATCTCCGCCGCCATTGCCACCGTTTCAGATAATGTCGGATGTGGATGTACGGTTAGACCAATATCATGAGCATTCGCGCCCATTTCAATCGCTAATGCCACCTCAGCAATCAAATCGCCTGCATTTGTACCGACAATACCTGCACCAATCACGCGGTCGGTTTCCTCATCGAATAACAGCTTAGTCATACCCTCATCACGCCCGAGTGACAAGGCGCGACCGCTCGCTGCCCACGGGAATACGCCTTTGCCGTACTTAATCCCTTTGGCTTTGGCTTCATCTTCGGTCATACCTACCCATGCAATTTCAGGATCGGTATAAGCCACGGATGGAATCACGCGAGCATCAAAGTGGCTCGCCATACCAAACGCTGCTTCAGCCGCTGTTTTGCCTTCATGCACCGCTTTATGAGCCAACATCGGTTGACCAATAATGTCGCCAATCGCAAAAATGTGGGGTTGGGTAGTACGCATTTGGGTATCTACCACTTTCACAAAGCCGCGCTCATCCACCGCCACTCCGGCTTTTTCCGCACCAATGCGTTTACCATTCGGCGTGCGTCCTACTGCGACTAAGACACGATCATAAAGCTGAGGCTCGGCAGGAGCGTTTTTACCTTCAAACGTCACCTTCATACCCGCTGGAGTGGCTTCGACTTTAGTCACGCGCGTTTCTAGCCAAATGCCATCGTAACGTTTACTGATACGAGTGAGATAAGGTTTCACCACATCTTTATCAGCACTAGCAATTAGGTTAGGCAGCATTTCTACGACGGTAATTTTCGAGCCTAAAGCATGATAAACCGTTGCCATCTCTAGCCCAATAATACCGCCCCCCAGTACTAACATATGCTTAGGAATGCTTTCCAATGCCAATGCACCCGTGGAGTCAATCACACGTGGGTCATCTGGAATAAAGGGCAATTTCACCGCTTCAGAGCCAGCTGCAATGACAGCTTTTTCAAAACGAATCACGGTTTTCTTGCCATCATTGCCGAGTACTTCAATATGATGCGGGTCTAGGAAAGTACCCACACCATTGACGACTTGGACTTTGCGTTGTTTGGCTAAACCAGATAGACCACCTGTCAAACGCCCGACCACTTTTTCTTTCCAAGTGCGGAGCTTGTCAATGTCAATAGTAGGCTTGCCAAAACTAATACCACAGTCTTCGACTTCATGGGCTTCATCCAGTACTTTGGCAGCATGGAGTAAGGCTTTTGAAGGGATACAACCCACATTCAAACACACTCCCCCTAAAGTACTCCAACGCTCGACCAATACGGTTTGCATACCCAAATCAGCGGAGCGAAATGCAGCCGTATAGCCTCCAGGCCCTGCACCGAGTACTAGCATTTGGCAGGTAATATCTGCTGTGCCACTGTGTTGGGCTGCATTGGGAGCTGCTACAGGAGCGGGGGCACTGGCAACAGGGGTTGGCGCTGGCTTACTGGGAGCAGGTGCAGCCCCTGCGACCTCCATTTTACCGATCAGCGTACCGACCGAAGCTTTGTCACTGACCTTAAGGAGTACTTCCTTAATTACACCATCGTGTGGTGAGGGAATATCCATCGAAGCTTTATCAGACTCTAGTGTAATCAGTGGGTCTTCTTTTTTGACTACATCGCCCGCTTTTACGAGTACTTCAATCACATCAACGCTTTTGAAATCCCCAATATCGGGTACTTTAATATCTATAATTTGACTCATATTTGTTCCCTCGACCTTACAGGATTAAATTACGTACATCAGACAGTACAAAAGCAACATGTGCCGTAAAGCGAGCGGCATACGCGCCATCAATTACCCGATGGTCATAAGATACCGCCAGAGGTTGAATCAGACGGTCAACAATCTCGCCGTTTTTACGCATTAAACGTTCTTGGGCGCGAGTCAAACCTAGAATCCCCACTTCAGGCGCATTGACCAATGGGGTAAAGTTAGTACCCCCAATCCCACCAAGACTAGAGATAGAGAAGCAACCGCCTTGCATATCAGCCGCTTTGAGTTTGCCTTCACGCGCTTTTTGGGAGACTTCACCCAACTCACGCGCCAGTTCAAATAAGCCTTTGCGATCCACGTCTTTAATGACCGGAACCACTAAACCTTCCGGTGTATCGACCGCAATCCCAATATTATAAAATTTACGTTGAATCAGGTTTTCGCCATCATCAGCAAGGGCTGAATTGAATTTTGGAAATTCTTTTAAGCCTGCTACTACCGCTTTCATCATGAACACTAGAGGAGTCAAGTTAAAGCCCATCGCTTTAGCTTTTTCTTTGAGACTAGAACGATACGCTTCTAGCTCAGTAATATCCGCTTCGTCAAAGTGAGTGACTTGTGGAACTGTGAGCCATGCACGATGCAGGTGTTTAGCAGAGAGTTTACCAATGCGGGTCATCGGTATCGTTTCTACCGCCCCAAACTTGCTCCAATCCGGCTGAGTAATGAAGGCAATACCCCCCATATTATTAGCAGGAGTACTTGAAGTACTGGGTGCTGGTACTGAGGTCGGTACAGCTGCAACGGGTGCTGGAGTACTGGTAGTCGTCGCAATACTGCCCGTGACAAAACCACGTACATCGCCTTCAGTAATACGACCATTTAAGCCAGTACCTTTGACTTTAGCCAAATCAATACCTAATTCACGAGCAATCCGGCGCACGGAAGGACTAGCATGAGCACGACGGAAATCTTCGGCGTTAATAGCGCTGGTAGTACTTGCTGTAACAGTAGGAGCAGCAGTACTGCTGGATGAAGTACTGGGTGTACTAGCAGTAGGAGCATCACTAGCAGCCCCTTCAACTTCCAGTAATAAAATTAAACTACCCTCAGAAACTTTATCGCCGACAGCGACTTTTAGTTCTTTAACCTTGCCAGCTTTCGGCGAGGGAATATCCATCGAGGCTTTATCAGACTCTAAGGTGATTAAAGAGTCTTCCGCTTTAATCACATCACCCACATGCACCAGTACTTCAATGACACTGACTTCATTAAAGTTACCAATGTCAGGTACTTTAATTTCCTTAATACCTGCAACAGGTTTGGTAGCTTGAGCACTGGCTCCAGAGACTTTTGGTTGAGCATCAGCCGAGGCGACATTAACACTGGCTTCACCCGCATCTTTCAGTACTAAAATCACACTACCTTCAGAAACCTTATCCCCTTCTTTGACTTTAATCGCCTCTACTACACCGCCTTGTGGGGCTGGAATATCCATCGAGGCTTTGTCGGATTCTAAGGTAATAATCGGGTCATCAATTTTGAGGGTATCCCCCACCTGTACGAGTACTTCAATGACACTGACTTCTTTAAAATTACCAATATCAGGTACTTTAATTTCTTTACTCATGAAACTTACTCCTTAAGCGTACAGTGGGTTAGGCTTTTCTGGATCAATATTGTACTTAGCCATCGCTTCCAACACCGTTTTGGCAGTGATTTTGCCTTTGGCTTTAGACGATTTTTGTTGATCGGCTAGCGCTTTAAGTGCTGTGACGGTGACATAGTAACGATCAACTTCAAAGTGATGACGCAAGGCTTGACGGCTATCGGAACGACCAAAACCATCTGTACCTAAGGTATAGAAAGGATTAGGCACAAAGGCGCGAACTTGCTCAGTAAATTGACGAATATAATCAGTCGAGGCAATGACAGGTGTATCAGTCCCTTGTAAGCATTGTGTAATCCAAGGTACACGTTGCTCGGCATCAGGGTGATAAGTATTCCAACGCTCACAGGCAGCGCCCTCTCGTGCTAATTCATTCAGACTTGGAGTCGCCCAAATATCAGCATCTACCTCCCAATCTTGTTTGAGTAGGTCAGCGGCTGCAATCACTTCACGTAAAATCGAACCGCAGCCCATGAGTTGCACGCGATGTTTGCCTGTACCCTCGGCTTTTCTAAAGGCGTACATACCTTTGATAATGCCTTCTTCAGCTCCTTCAGGCATGGCAGGCATGGAGTAGTTTTCATTGAGAGTAGTGATGTAGTAGAACACGTTTTGACCTTGTTCATACATGCGCTTCATACCGTCTTGGAAAATTACTGCCACTTCATACGCAAAGGTGGGGTCATAGGACATGCAGTTGGGGATAAAGCCTGCAAAGAGTTGGCTGTGACCATCTTGGTGCTGTAAACCTTCACCATTTAAAGTAGTACGTCCTGAAGTACCCCCGACTAAAAAGCCCCGTGCCAACATATCACCCGCCGCCCATGCTAAGTCGCCAATGCGTTGGAAACCAAACATGGAGTAGAAGATATAGACCGGAATCATCATCACCTGATTATTAGCATACGAGGTGGAAGCGGCGACCCATGACGACAGGGCTCCTGCTTCATTAATACCTTCTTGCAAGAGTTGCCCTTTGGAAGACTCTTTGTAAGGCATAATGTCAGTCGAATCCATTGGCTCATAAAGCTGTCCATCGGGGGCGTAAATTCCGACTTGGCGGAACATGCCTTCCATACCAAAGGTACGAGATTCATCCGGCACAATAGGCACTAAGCGCGGGCCTAACTCCTTATGACGGGCGACCGCCACCATGACCCGCACCATTGCCATAGTCGTGGACATAGTCCGTTCGCCAGTATCTTTTAATAAGGCATCAAATAGCTCAGTGACACTGGGAATACTTAAGGTTTCAAAGTTTTGCGGACGATTCGGTAAGTACCCTCCTAACGCTTGACGGCGCTCGTGCAAGTACTTCATCTCTAGGGATTCAGGTGCTGGCTTATAGAAAGAAGCGTTTTCGACTTGTTCTTCAGTGACGGGAATACGGAAGCGATCCCGTAATTTACGCAGTTGATCTGAGCTGAGTTTCTTTTGCTGGTGACTGATGTTCATCCCTTCACCGGCTTCACCCATGCCGTAGCCTTTCACGGTATGCATGAGAATAATGGTCGGGCGACCTACGGTATTGACCGCTTCATGGTAGGCAGCATAAATCTTTTCTTGATCATGACCACCGCGTAATAAATCATAATAAATTTGGTCGTCGGTCATATCCGCAACCATTTCTTTTAATTCGGGGTACTTACCAAAGAAGTGCTCACGAGTATAAGCCCCACCCTTGTTTTTAAAGTTTTGGTACTCGCCATCCACGCATTCCATCATGCGTTTACGTAATAAACCGTGAGTATCTTTAGCGAGGAGACGATCCCAGCCTGATCCCCACAGTACTTTAATCACATTCCAGCCTGCGCCTCGGAAATTGCCTTCTAGTTCTTGGACAATTTTGCCATTGCCACGCACGGGACCATCGAGACGTTGGAGATTACAATTCACTACAAAAATCAGATTATCTAAACGTTCGCGGGAGCCTAATGAAATTGCACCTTGTGATTCTGGCTCATCCATTTCACCATCACCCAAGAAGGCCCAAACTTTACGCCCTTCAGAGTGTTTTGCGGCGGTAGGGGCTAAACCACGATGTTCTAAGTACTTTAAGAAACGAGCTTGGTAAATCGCCATAATCGGCCCCAAACCCATTGAAACGGTGGAAAACTGCCAAAAATCCGGCATCAAATAGGGGTGAGGATACGAAGATAAACCTTTACCGTGTGATTCAATGCGGAAGTTTTCTAATTGATCCGTACTAATACGATCTTCAAGGAATGCCCGTGCATAAGTACCCGGTGCGGTATGACCTTGAATGAATAACATGTCACTGCCGCTAGGATGGTTGTGACCCTTCCAGAAATGGTTATAACCCACTTCATAGAAAATGGCAGAAGACTGGAAGGACGCAATATGTCCGCCCGGTTCAGCAGGTTTGCGGTTGGCTCTCACCACCATCGCGGTCGCATTCCACCGTAGCGCCCGTAAAATATTGCGTTCAACTTCTAAATCGCCGGGGTAAGCGGGTTGTTGATCAGCTCGAATGGTATTGATATACGGCGTATGAGTATCAGGAGGCTCTACACCCACTTCATAAGCAGCATGAGCCGTTTGTTCTAATAGGTATTTGGCACGTTCGGCACCGGAGCGTTCGGCGACCACTTCAATGGCTTCTTGCCATTCTTTAGTTTCTTGTGGATCGACATCGTGGTTGTGGAGAGTACTCATCTCGTATTACTTCCTCGGCGGTTTAGAAAAGCTAATTACTAGGTCAGTAACGTAGCATTTGTAGTGATTCGCGATAGGTGCTGATACTAGATGATCAATGGGCATGATGATGCGCTTGAATATAAAACCACCTAGCTTTGTAGCGGTTTAGACTTTATTACATAAGCCTAAGGGAGGGAACAAAAACTCGTTGCAACTTACCTGATATTTTCTGTAGTACTATTAAGAAAAACTAAATCATGCTATTGGATGGCAGTTAGCAAGGATAAAAAAGTGATTATATTTTAGGTGGCTCTTACCCACTGGTAGTAAGAGCCTAATGATTTAATGAACGATTACATAATACGGTAAGTATCAAGGAATTCGGCTTTATTGGCCTCATAAGCACCCGCTTGAGTGGGGCTTAAAATAGACAGTAACTTGGCCTCTTTTTCAGCGGATAGCCTTAAAAACTCATTGCGTTTAGAAATACTAGGATTAGTACTATCCATTAAAATACTAAAGCGTGTTGAGTAATCTAAATTAAGTTTAGCCACTCGTGCACTTTGCGACTCATTTAGGCGTAATTTAGTTGTCATTACATCCGTTAAAACACTGGCTCGCTCCATAGGAGTTGTAACACGCACAGTATCTGCTACTACTTGCTCTTTAATTTGATCATGAGTAGGAGGGGGTGCAGAACAACCTTGTAATAGAGTTAAAGCCAAACTACCTATTAAACTCAAGCTAATTAGTGTTAGTGATTTAGTAGTAATCATATTATTTAAACTCCTGTAAAATTAAATGTTACAAGTTAATTATAGATAAAAACTATTTTCTTATAATTCATGCATTAACATAGTTGGATACTGTTATAAAGCAAGGAGTCACAGTAAAATTGGGGTTAAATAGCCATACTGAATTCAAGACTTTAACAGGTTATTATTAGAAAGAAGGTAGTACAGTATCGCTTACAGCCTCAAAAATAGCTTTAATGTCACTAGCATAAAAACCAGAGCTATTAAAACCATTGATTTCCAGTACTCCTAAACGTCCTTCTGACTGAGCAATATCCATGACAAAAACAGGCGCAGGACTCCAAGTATTTGCCAATTGCTCTGCGAAATCGAGTACTGATGCGGGGATATTCACATTAACCTGTAAATCACCATAGCTACGATAATGACTGCCGCTAATAACTTTGCCATCAACCATAAATAAGCGCCACTCGTGCTCTAGTACTTTAGGTTTAGCAACAATAATAGGAGTACTGGGTGCCAATTCAAAATCAGCTTGATTTAATTTTTCCACCCAGTCTTTAAATTCACCAAAGGTAAAGGTGCTTCCTGCAAAGGCTTTTAAGTCATTATCAGGACGAATAAAAAAGATTTGATTATCTGAGTGGGCTTGTTCAGCAAATTGCCCCATAGTAGTGAGTATTGCATCGGTATTTACTACTTGGTCACCATAATAATGATGCATTACTGAAAAACGAAATAGGTTTTCATCAAAAAAAGCACAAGGTTGCCAACGCTTAGCTCGATACGCATTAGTAACAAAATTGGCTGATCCGTAAAAAAGGGTAGGTTGGTGAGTGGGAATATCAGGTAATTCATTTGAAAATGGAATAGCTTTAACTAAAGTACACGTTAAGCCTAATTCATTACAGGCTTGTTGCATAGTAGCCATATCTTGAGGATTACCTAAATTACTTTGGATAACCCAATGTGGTTTTTTAGTGTTCATTATTAAAAGTATTAGTTGGTGTTATATTATGGGCAATTAGCCATTGGCTAGCTAATTCACGTGTAGTACTTTTAGCATCATATTGCGCTTCTTGCATTAAGACTTGATCAGCTACATTGAGTTCTTTTAAGTGTAATAGGTGTTTAGCGCGACAGAGGCAACAGGGGTTATATTCATAAGCCAAACTCAGCGCCTGCTCTAATTGATTCACTGGAAAAGTCTCAGCTATATGGTTAAGTGTCCAAGCAATGTCGTGAATATCATCGGGCGAATCTTTACATTCACGTAGTAACTGTTCTATCAATAATTCATCACCTAGTTCATAATTATATTTAAATAATTCTAACAGTTGGATTTGAATAGCTGATTGTGATTCCGTCATTAATCTAGTACGAGCATAATCACCAATTTTGGGGTGTTTATGTTGTGATAATGCCGTAATAGTCGCTTGAAGTACTTCTGAGTTTTTTGATTCTAATAATTGCCACACTTTAGCATTTAATGGATTAGGTAGAGTAGTACGTCTAAAGCACCATAATAAACGTAAAATGACATCGTCATCTGTTTCATGTTCTAGATGCTCTTGTAATATCTGCTTTTCTTCCTCCAGAGCAACCCTACCGAAATTCATAAAACTGCCAAAGTGTTTCTGAATTTTGTTTTTAGCATTCAATAGAGTTTGTTCTAATGAAAGACGATTACGTATACTACTGGCGCGTTTATGTTTTTCTTCTGAAAATTGGAAAAGCATTTCCTCTTTTTTCTTAAGCTCAGAAAGTTTTTCTTGTTGGTCTAAACAATAACACCAATAGCTATTGACTAATTCATCAGTTTGGGCAGTGGTTTCCAAGATAGCAGCTATTTCATCGGCTAATAAGTACTGTTGTGTTTTAGGAAAGTACTCATGCGTCATTTCTAGTAGGTACTGTATAGGGTTAACATAGAGCTCTTTGCCTATTATAAGCGCTTTTCCCATTATTTGAGCCATGGGAATAATTATTTTCGTACCTTTTAAAGCTAATCCTGCACTTTGCCAAGCATCAAAACATAGATTTTCAGTCTGCAAATAATGATTAATCCATTTTTCAAGCAGGTGACAGGCCTCCTGATCTCTATCTAGAGCCATTAAAGTTAATAGCTCAAACTGTTGAGATACATCATGATTATTTTTCTCATTGTCTTGAGAAGGATTAAAGTACTCCCGAGTCTTTTGAGAAAAATAGGGATAATAAGGGGTATCGGCAAATAACTTATATATCCAATACGTACGTGATCCTTCCGATTGCAAATCGTAGCCTTGCTTATATAAACACGCCTCTAATAGGGGTTCGATATAAGGGGCTAAGCCATGGGTTTGGATAGTGAGATAAACCTGACCACGTCCAGCAGCAAGATAACGTTTAAATGTAGGTGGGTCAATCAATGGCATGGGTTCGCTTTAATGTGTAACATTCATCATAAAGGTCTTTTTCAAGTACTTTAAAGCATTACCCTACAATGGGCTGCTTTTAAGTTTTGTAAAGGTATGGTCTAGCCATGATTGAGTGGAAAAATGATGATAACTCGTATGCGTATGACTTATTCTTTAAGACCGCAGTGTTGTCTACCCAGTATGGAATTGCGTCCACCCACCACGAATGATCGCGACCAACTAGCCAGTTTATTATTAGAAAGTTATCGAGATAGCATTGATCAAGAGTTTGAAACCTATCTACCTGCTTTAGCGGAAATCGAACGTTTATTTCAAGGGGAGCACGGCTTATATCTACCACAACATTCGCGCATTGTTGAGCACAAGGGGCAACTCATTTCGGCGGCTTTAATTACCTACTGGCACGAGCGGCCTTTATTAGCCTATGCCATGACTTTTCCAACTTTTAGGCAACAAGGTTTAGGTGGTTTGTGTATTCAACATGCTATGCAGTCATTGGTTGAGGCCGACTATACATCGCTGAACTTAGTGGTTACGGTAGGAAATGAGGCCGCTTTTAGGCTTTATAAAAAATTGGGTTTTGTAGAGAGCCATTAACTATCAATCAACAGCCCTCTTGAAATTAAACCAAAATTACCACCAATTCCTTGGGACCATGCACCCCATAGGCGAGTACTTGGGCAATATCAGCCGATTTAGAAGGGCCTGAGATTAATAAAGCATTAGTGGGCATACCTTGATTAATCCAATCTTGGGCTTGCATAGCTTCGGCAAATGTACTGTATAAGTACTCGGTCTCTAAAATCACAAAATGCACGGGTGGCACTAGGGACATAAGGCGGGGTTCATCCGCATTAGGCCATAAGATCAAAGTACCTGTTTCAGCAATTCCGCCTAAAGTACTCGTGACACTCGCATCAATACCGTAAAACATGTCCTCCTTCCACGTCTCAATCGGCTGGTCATAAGCTTTTAGCGTCGGAAAGTACTCAGTACTTTGATAAATGCTTTGACCCCATAAAGTGTTGGGTGAAACTAGCAAGTTATTCAAGCCTTTAGCTTTACATAAGTCGGCTAGCTTCATCAGCCATGACTGTTGATCTGACAGGTGTATTTCCGCCCGTACGGCCTGCATGCGCTCAGTAAAGCGTTTAATCTTTTCAGCCTTATCCCAATCATAACTAGGTATAAGGTCACGTCCTGTGGTATCAACGACTGGACGTGGGACAGCGCGAAGGCGTTGTAAAATGTGATGGCGAGCACTACTCATGGTCAACTCCTAATGCTTTGAGTTGTTGGTGCAGGGTTTTTTCGGCGACTTTAGGCGCGGTACGTACACTCGTCCATGCCCCCAGTTGGTTGGGAATGAGCTTGCGGGCTTGGGTGGCGATATGGCTGCCAGTATGGTAGAGATTCGGGTGGGTAGCTGCCCATGACCATGCTTTCCAAGTAGCCGCTTCCATGGCTTTGCGTTTAGAGCCTGCGTCTAAAGTACTGCTGCTATCTTGTCGCACGCCCTCATAACGCAAGCGATTAATTAAATTAGGTATTGGAATTCGCACTGGACACACCTCACCACACGCACCACACAGTGTTGAGGCTTGTAATAATTCACCATGAGTACTTAAGCCGGCTTTTTGCGGCTCTAAAATCGTGCCAATCGGCCCCGGATACACCGTACCATAACTATGTCCGCCAATGCGTACATACACCGGACAATGATTAATACAGGCGCCACAGCGAATACAGCGCAGAGTCGCCAAGAGTTCAGGATCAGAATAGATGCGTGAGCGACCATTATCCAGTAGGACTAAATGTACCTCTTCGGGGCCGTCTTTTTCACCTGCTTTGCGAGGGCTAGAAATCATATTGAAATAAGTCGTGATCGGCTGTCCCGTTGCTGAGCGGGGCAAAATACTCAAAAGTGGTGGGATATCACTGAGCTTTTCCACCACTTTTTCAATCCCTGTTACCGCAATATGCACAGGGGGAGCTGTCGTCGACATGCGCCCATTGCCTTCGTTTTCCACCAGACACAACGTACCGGTTTCAGCCACGGCAAAATTCACACCGGATAACCCCACTGGCGCGTTATAAAACTTCTCACGCAAAATTTCGCGGGCGGTACGAGTCAAGGTATCAACATCGTCGGTGTAAGGAATATCAGGAAACTTTTCACTAAAGAGCTGGGAGATTTGTTCTTTGCTCTTATGAATAGCAGGCATGATGATATGTGAAGGGGTTTCGCCATCGAGTTGAATAATAAATTCACCGAGATCAGATTCCAGTGCTTCAATCTCCTTAGACTCCAGAAAATGATTTAAGCCCATTTCCTCGGACACCATGGATTTGCCTTTGATCATCCATTGGGCATGATGCTTTTGCATAATTTGCAAAACGATTTGATTAGCCTCATCGGTGGTTTCTGCCCAATGGACTTGAATGCCGTTTTTGGTGAGATTGGTTTCGAGCTGTTCGAGTAGTTCAGGTAGTTTACTTAAGGCATTCGCGCGAATGATTTGAGCTTGATCGCGTAGGCGTTGGAGTTCGGCATTATCGGGAAATTGATTACGCCGATTGGTCATGAGGGTGTCCATCGCACGGCGAAAGTGAGCACGAACATCAGGTTTGCCTAAGGCTTTATCAATATTAATGCGAAATTCTGAGGTCTTAGCCATGAGTCCGCTCCCAAAGAAATTCGGCAATATGTTGAGTACTTAACGGTTTTTGATGCTGGTGTTTAGCTTGATACTCGAAGGCGCCACCGATATTCATGAGGCAACCACAATCTTGACTGATGACTTGTGTGGCTCCGGTATTACGTAAATGGGTCGTTTTGTCTTGTACCATAGCGGCGGAAATTTCGGGTTGTTTGACGGCAAATGTGCCACCAAAACCGCAGCATTCAGTTTTATAGGCTTGTTCGAGTACTTTGACATTATGCAGTTGCCCCAGTAGTTGCTCGATTTTGTCCGCTACTCCCATTTCACGTCGTGCTGAACAAGAGGTGTGTACTGCAATTTCAACAGGTTCGCCTAGGTCGGTGAGGTTAATATTTAGTACATCGACTAAAAACTCAGTGAGTTCATACACCCGATTAGCTACCTCTAGAGCTTGTGCTTCATCCGCTTCACCTTTGAATAATTCGGGGTAATGCGTTTTCATCATCCCTGCACACGAGCCAGAAGGAATCACAATCGGGAGGGGTTTGGGGAATAGAGCTATTTGGGCACGGGCAACTTTGCGAGCTTCATCACGATAGCCTGAGTTCCACGCGGGCTGCCCACAACAGGTTTGAGCGGGCGGGTAAATAACGTTAATGCCTTCGCGTTGTAAGAGTTGCACGGCTGAAATACCTGCCTTTGGAAACATTAAATCCATCAAGCAAGTACCAAAAAAATAAATGGACTGTGGTTGAGTCATAAGTTTATCTTCCTGCTAGGGTGAGATGTCGCAATGAGCGTATTTTTCGGGCTTCATCGGCATCAATGGCTTTTAATGAGTCTTCTACAAAGGCTAGATGCTCTTGCGCAGCTTGCCGTGCCCGCTCCGGTTCGCTGGCAATGACCGCTTCCATTAGTTCACGGTGTTGAGCGCTTAATGGCTCAAATACCCGTGGTTGGGTGTACAGTTTGTCAAGGTTATGAGAAATGCTGTTTTGCAGTAACTCAAATAACCCCCGCATGACATGTAAAAGTACTAGGTTATGTGAGGCTTCAATAATAGCTAAATGAAAGGCGGCATCCGCGCGCGCTTCATCCATAGGATCAGGGCTACCGTGTTGTGCTAACATCTCGTCAAAACGTTTACGAATGAGTTGCTTATCTTCATCAGTTGCCCGTAAAGCAGCATACCAAGCACCTGTACCCTCTAAAGCATGACGAATTTCTAATACGTCAAACCGATACTCAGGATTTTCACGAAATAGGGTAATAAGCGGGTCATCATTGCCGATTTGGGTAGTGTCTTGTACATACGTTCCACCCCCCGCACGACTGATTAACAAGCCTTTACTAATCAACTTTTGAATAGCTTCGCGTAGTGAAGGACGTGAAACTTCTAGTTGCTCCGCGAGTTGACGTTCAGCAGGTAAGCGTTCTCCCGCTTTAATGCCTTGGGTCACAATCATCGTTTCTAGTTGTTCAGCTATTTGATCAGAAAGGCGGATTTTCTTCATGTACTCTGGTCTTACCAATTTATTGATAAGACCGAGTGTAGGGATTTTCACTTAGCCAATCAAGGAATCATCCAAGTAAAGACATAAGCTTGTAAGCTGGTAATAATGCCTACAATAATCACAAACATAAGGCTATGTTTTAAAGTAAAGCGGAATAAATCAGACTCCTTACCTACTAAACCGACTGCCGCACAAGCTACCGCAATGGATTGAGGGGAGATCATTTTACCCGTGACGCCACCCGTGGTATTAGCCGCAACTAATAATGTGTCAGACACACCAATTTGTTGCGCTGTGGTGGCTTGCAAACTACAGAACAAGGCGTTCGATGAAGTATCCGAACCTGTTAAAAACACGCCTAACCAACCTAAAAAGGGTGAAAAGAATGCAAACATTGCCCCTGTTCCCGCCAGCAATAAAGCTAAGGTAGCGGATAAACCCGAGTAGTTAGCTACAAAGGCAAACGCTAAAACCATACCAATGGAGTAAATAGGGCGTTTTAACTCATTGAGGGTTTCACCTAAGGTTTTAATTCCGTCAAACGGCTTCATTTTTAACACAGCGATAGTAATCAGTGCTGCGATAAAAATGGCGGTTCCTGTTGCTGAAAACCAATCAAATTTATACACCGCTTCATAAGGCTTTGCCTCAGTCACAATCGGTGGCATTTTGGTGACTAATTTATCGAGATAAGGTACAGATACTTTAATCACCCAACTCTCTAATAAACCATCTTTGCCAAACAGCGCTTTAAAGGGCTTTAAGCTCCAAATAGTAACCATGACCGTTAAAATCATAAAAGGTGACCAGGCTTTAATGATTTGACCTCTAGTATAAGAGGGTTGTTGAGTGGTTTGATTAGTGAGCTCTTGACCTTCAAAGCGGAAAATATGTTTAGGCTGCCATTTTTTCAGGAACAGGGTTAAGCACACTAAGCTTACTAATGCAGACGTAATATCTGGTAATTCTGGGCCAATGAAGTTAGCAGTGAAGTATTGAGTTACGGCAAAGGATACCCCTGCGACTAAAATAGCAGGATAGGTTTCTTTAATACCCCGCCAACCGTCCATAATGGCAATCAACCAAAAAGGTACAATGATAGACAATAGCGGTAATTGACGACCTGCCATTTGACCAATATGGAAAGGGTCTAAACCGGTGACTTGTCCTGCCACCGTGATCGGAATACCCATTGCCCCGAACGCCACTGGAGCAGTATTCGCAATCAAACATAATCCTGCGGCATATAAAGGGTTAAAGCCTAAACCGACTAATAAAGCTGCCGTAATAGCTACCGGTGCGCCAAATCCTGCGGCACCTTCTAGAAATGCTCCAAATGAAAAGCCTACCAATAACATTTGTAAGCGCTGATCTTCGGTAATAGAGAGTACAGAGCTGCGAATAATATCGAATTGTCCGGTTTTAACCGTGATTTTGTATAAAAACACGGCAGCCACAATGATCCATGCAATCGGCCATATACCGTAAAAGAAACCATAAGCCGCCGAAGCTAAAGCCATAGTAGTTGGCATTTTGTAAAACAAAATGGCTACAGCTAATGCTAATACTACCGTAATAGTACTAGCGATATGTCCTTTCATTCTTAAAACAGCGAGTGCAATAAAGAAAAAAGCAATGGGAATGAGTGCAATGAGTGCAGATAGCCAGAGATTGCCCAGTGGGTCATAGACTTGTGCCCAAGTTTGCATGGGAGTCCCCTCCTAGAGTGTCATGGGGTGCGGTTGTATGATGTGTGGTGGTTTTTGGTAAGACCAATTTACCAAAAATCGAAAGGATAATAAGATGAAATATCCAGAATCGCAACAAAATAATTGCTTTAAGCCAAATACTCAGTAATATTGGTAATACCAGTTATAGAGCCAACTGCTAGGAATTTAATAATGACCCAGAACTACACTGCCTTTTGCCAAGCTTTAATCTCAATACTTCCCAAAGAACGCATTTTTACGGATGAGTTTACTCGTCTGACTTATGGCACAGATGCTAGTTTTTATCGTTTGATTCCTGAGGTGGTGGTTAAGGTAAAAAATGAAGATGAACTCATTGCGGTGATGCAATTAGCGCGTAGCTATCAATTACCGGTGACTTTTCGTGCAGCAGGAACGAGTTTGTCGGGGCAAGCCGTAACGGATTCGATTTTAATTATGATGGAGGGCAATAGCTGGCGGGATTTCCAAGTACTTGAGCAAGGCTCAGTCATTAATCTCCAGCCTAATATTATCGGTTCTCAAGCCAACCAATACCTCGCCCCCTTTGGACGTAAAATAGGCCCAGATCCTGCCTCGATTAATACCTGTAAAATCGGTGGGATTGCTGCGAATAACGCCTCTGGTATGTGTTGCGGCACGGCGCAAAATAGCTATCACACTCTAAAAGGCATGCGGGTGATTTTGGCAGATGGCTCTGTGATTGACACTCGTACCAAAGCAGGGCGACAAACTGCACTGAATACTCAAAGACCCCTATTAGAAAAGCTCAGCACATTAGCCCAAGCCGTCAAAAGTAATGAAGTCCTTACCCAAAAAATCCGTCACAAATTTCGCCTAAAAAATACGACGGGCTATAGCATTAATGCGTTGGTGGATTACACTGACCCACTGGATATTTTGACGCATTTGATGATTGGTTCTGAGGGTACTTTAGGATTTATTGCCGCGATCCAATATCACACTGTACCGGATTACCCCAATAAGGCGACCAGCCTTGTGTTTTTCCCACATATTGAAGCGGCGTGTTTAGCGGTTACGGCGTTAAAAACCCAACCGGTGGATGCTGTTGAGCTGATTGATGGGGCTGGCTTGAAGTCCGTACAAGACAAAGCCGGAATGCCAAGTACTTTAAAAGCATTAAGTTTAGAAGCGGCTGCTTTACTGATTGATATTCGCGCTCCTAATCAAAGCGAACTCAATGACAAAATCCAAACCGTACAAAATCTCTTAGCCGAGCATCAAATCCTTTTCCCTGTTGAGTTTACCCAAGACCCGATTCAATACGCGCAATTGTGGAATGTACGTAAAGGTTTATTCCCTGCCGTGGGCGCGGTGCGTCCAGTCGGTACTACCGTGATTATTGAGGATGTGGCGTTTCCGATTGAGCAATTGGCGGCAGGCGTACGGGAGTTACAGGGGATTTTTGCAAAGTACTCGTACACTGAAGCGATTATTTTTGGGCATGCTTTGGAAGGTAATGTGCATTTTGTGTTTACGCAGGATTTTGGTACTGAAGCTGAGGTGAAACGCTATGAAGGCTTTATGCACGATGTATCCGAACTGGTGGCAGTAAAATACGGTGGCTCGCTCAAAGCGGAGCATGGCACGGGGCGCAATATGGCACCTTTCGTGGAGTTGGAGTGGGGGCGTGATGCGTATGAGCTGATGTGGCAAATCAAAACCCTATTTGACCCCGAAAACTTGCTCAATAGAGGCGTACTTTTAAACACGGATAAGGCTATTCATCTCAAAAATCTTAAACCCATGCCCGCCACGCATGAATTAGTCGATCGTTGTATTGAATGTGGTTTTTGTGAGCCTGTCTGTCCATCACGTCATCTGACTTTGACCCCGCGCCAACGTATTGTGGCATGGCGTGAACATGCACGTTTAAAGCAAGCAGCGCCCGATCAAGTGAGTACTTGGGATAATCGTTTTGAGTATCAAGGCTTGGATACTTGTGCGGTAGATGGTTTGTGCTCCACCCGTTGCCCAGTGGGGATTAATACAGGCGAATTAGTGCGAGCGTTGCGTACTGAACAGCACGGTGAGATGGCACAAAAGGTGGCGAGTTTTGCTGAAGGTCATATGGCACCGATTACCAAGATGACGCGCTTTGGACTAAATGCGGGCTATGTGAAATCGAAAGTGTTGGGGCTAAAAAACTTTACGGCGATGAGTAGACAGTTGACTAAATTTGCTAAAGTACCTTACTGGCACGAAGGGATGCCTAGGGGGGCGAGTAAAGTAAGTACTTTAACGCAAAGTACTCGTGCGGGTGTCAATGGTAAAGTGGTCTATTTCCCTGCCTGTGTGACACGTACGATGGGTACGGGAATCGGTGACTCTGAAACACGCGATTTAAAGCAAGTACTCGACACTCTATTAGCGAAAGCGGGATTTGAAGCGATTATTCCGCCTAAAGTCGATGATTTGTGTTGTGGTTTACCCTTTGCCAGTAAAGGTTTTCCCGCTCAGGCTAAAACAGCAGTGCAAGCCTTAGAGCAAGTACTGTGGGAAGCGAGTGAGCAGGGTAAGTACCCGATTTTATGCGATACCAGTCCGTGTACCTTGCGCTTTATTGAAAACTTTACAAAGCCTTTAAAGGTGTATGAGACGGCGGGATTTATTACCGAGTACTTATTGCCGCATTTGAAAATCGTACCGCAAGCTGAGCCTGTGGCGTTACATATTACCTGTAGCGCTAGAAAAATGGGTTTGGATAAAGTACTGCGCGATTTAGTGAAACGTTGTGCGCCACAAGTCATTGAGCCAGAAGAAGAGGGCTGTTGTGGTTTTGCGGGGGATAAGGGGTTTACTACGCCCGAATTAAATGCTGCGGCTTTAAGTCGTTTGAAACAGCAATTACCTGAAGCATGTAAAGAAGGAGTGAGTAATAGCCGTACGTGTGAGATTGGTTTGACCTTGCATAGTGGGCGACAATATCGGTCAGTGGCGTATTTGGTGGAGCGGTGTGTGGGGTAAACCTATACATCGTGGGGTGAAAAAATTTATTAGTTATAAAAGTTTATTTAAGAAATAAACTTTTATAACTAAGGTTTTGTAGCAGAGTAATTTCAAGCATATAATTATGCTAATTTTTTAGCTGTTTATTGCTTTTGCAACCAGCATTCCATATTTATTTATATTGTACATTAATCCACCCTTACTAGTTAGTCCACCGCCAAAAGTGCCACCATCAATACCACCATAATCTAAAAAACCATTCTTATATAATTCCCCTGCTATGAAGTCCTCTATTTGGCGTCCATTAACGAAATTTAAAAGATATCTTAGATCATCATAAAAAGTCTTTTCGATCATGGTACATATGCGAATAGCATCACTGTAGGTACACTCTCCAAAAATATGCAATTTAAATATACGACCATATAGTTCTGGTTTTTGTATATTGTCAGCTTTATCTATAAGTGAGAGCATTGTATCACCAAACAGCTCTAGTTTACGTTTCTCAGAAAGTTCTTTATCTATAAATATTTGTCTATCAGACACATCTATTTGTTGAAATTCAGAAAGAAATTTAAGTATCTTTTTAACATAAAAATAGTCTCTAAATGAAAATCCAGCACTTGATAGTGCCTATTAAAGATTTAACTATTGGTATTTCTTGAAGGATTTCATTATTTATTAAGCTATCGATTCCAATTTCTAGAAAATCAGTGGTTGTATCAGTTAGGCTTTTATTTAAGCTTTCTACTAACATATTTGCTGGGCGTATATTGTTCATAAATCTAACCGTTAGTTATTAAAAATATATATTTCATAGAGGAGGGTGATGTTGAAAAATAGATTAGTAAATTAAAAGTATGTAAGTATATATTTCTATAATCACTTTAACACTTACCGAATCACCTGTACGTTGATAGTACTAGGTAGTTTTTCCCAAACCCTATCCGCCGTTACTACAGGCAAATTTTCAATCATTCCTAATGCTAAACACGCCCGATCACCTAATGACAGGCCAAAAGGTTTACTAATAGGACGTAAATCTGCATTGATTTCAGCTTGATGTTTATCCTGAGCTACAAACTCTAATTCAAGATTATCAATAGCAGCTATTGCATCGGCAAGGGGCATGCCTTTATCAACTAACTTACTCACTAGCTCAGCATAATTCACACTACTAATCAGACAAATAGAGTTTTCCAGTAGTTGCTCTACTGATTCAGTACCTTTTTCGTCAAATAAATAAGCCAGTACTGCTGAAGTGTCCAATACCACTTTACTCATATTTAGCCGCCTCACGCCGCTCCGCAATCAATTCATCTACTACAGATTGTTGTGGTTTGATGTAAGGTTGTACCAATTTCTTAGCTTTTTGCAAACGCAAACGACGTGTCATTAGGCGTAGTTCTGAGGTTTCCTCATTCCATTCTAAAATAATGGGATCACCTACCTGAATTCCCAGTTTTTGACGAATTTCTAAGGGCAGTACTATCCGTCCTCCTTGTGATACATTGGTAGTTAGAATTGTCATTGAGCTCACCTAGTGCCATTTTTTCATGATATTTAAAATTATAAAATAATAGGAATTTAATGTCATCATAGCTTATTGCAACCACTGCATGAAGTTCATGGCTATAGATAGGGGGTGCCATGAGGACTAATGATTTCGATGCTCCCCGATCTGGGAGTTTGTAGTTAGGGCGAGAGTGAGGTTACAGATTAATACCCATTTTTCTGGTTGCCCATTTAGGTACTACACATATAATTACGACAGTACCTGATCCGAAGAGGTCTACTTAGGTGTTATCGATAAATTTTCATATCAAGTAGCTACTGATATTTGAGTAACTAGTTGCTGAAAATAACTCTTTGACCAGCTACTTAGCTGCTCTGGGTGGTCAATAAAAGGTTCTATATCATAACGAGCTTGCTGAAAATCAACTTCTTGAATTCGCTCATCTAATAACAATTTCACATCGTTTAGCGTAATTTCACTTTGATTTACTAGATGACCACTCTGCTGGGCACGTTTGAGAAAATGAGCTAAGTGTAGTGGGTGATGTTGCTTTACATACCATTCAAAATCATACCAATCGCGTCCCTTAATACGATTTTTCCATTTGCGATAAAGTAAAGCATGCAATTTACCCGCATACAAATCACCGATTTTGAAGCACTTTACGTGAAAATTAAAAGGCAGTTGTAGTAATTTTTCTTCAGTTTCAAATCCTAAAGGTGGTTTTTTATCAACTTCAAACTTGATTTTAATAGGGCGTGGTAATTTATAAGTAGACTGATATTTGTTCTTTAACTGCAAAATATGAATTGATGTATCGCTTTTTAAAAAGGCTGACTCAATAGCAGTTTGTTGTGTTTTCTGCTTAGTACTGATTTCTACAGTAATGCCCAGCGCTTCAAATTCTTTATAAACGTTATTAAAATAAGGCTCTAAGCTAAAATCCTCATTTTCTTTTAAAAGAGAAAAGTCAAGATCCTCAGAAAATCTATCAAGCTGGTAGAAAATCCGTAAGGCCGTACCACCATAAAAAGCTGCTTTTTGAAAGAAGTTGCCACGGTATAAACCCGCTAATGTTATCTCCTGCATAATTTCACGTAGAGCTTGATACTGTGATTCTGCATCAGTAATTCTATAACGTTGTAACATGGTTTCAATCATTTTGCCATTTCCTAATAGTGTTAAGTAGGGTGGTAAGCATTACTGACTTGTAAGCACAACTTGCACAAATCTCTAAACGTCCTATATTGAGTTGTATTAGCTCATCTAATTCCACACGTAGATCTTCTATTAAGTACTTTTGCATAGCTTTTATGGATTGAAGGCGTAAATTTGGAGTAGTTACCAATAGATCACATAAGGCTTTTTCGGGAGTAGCTGCAATAAAACTATTATCGTGTTCTTTTACAATGGTTAATCCAGTCGAATAATAACGAGCTGGTAAAGCGATATAACTAAATCGTCCTAATGGCGTAATAATCCGTCGTGAACGCTCCATACAAATCGAGGTTACTTCAATAACTCGCTCTGTAAGTAAACCATAAAAAGATAACATCCAATGGCGTGATACATAGCTAGGTTGCCCATACAAATGATTGGCTACCAAGCCTCGTGATAAGTACCAAGAACCATCCCCCCCCAAAGTGTACAAACCTTTTTTGAGTGATATGAGTTCTTGGCGTGCCAGTAGTTCACTGATTTTATCGTTGGGACGAGCATAATCCTGCAAATAGCTGCTAAGCGTTGCATGATTGAAAATTTGATTTTGTAATGTTGCTAGAGGTGAGTGCATAGCTAAATTATAGCAGAATTTGTAATTAAAATCGGATTTACTACCCAATTCATTGTTCTAGTAGTGCAACAATAAATGAAACAATTAGAACAATGCATGGTAATACCAAGTATTATAGTAGGATATAGAGCTTCGATAAATTATCTATTACTGTCAATCACTAACTTCTACTTGCAGAGGCTAGGATATGGATACAGTGGGTAATTTAGGCTTATACGGCGTGTTTTTTACGCTAGTATTTGCGCTATTGCTGGTCGACTTGATCAGCTTTAAACAAAATCCTGATGGCAAAGTTTCCACCAAACAAGCCGCCATTTGGAGCTTAATTTGGGTGGGAGTCGCCAGCCTATTCGGGGCAGGGTTGTGGGTTTACCTCAAGCAAACGGCCACCGTAGAACTCGCCAATACTAAAACCATGGAGTTCTTCACAGGCTATCTCATTGAAAAATCACTAGCTATTGATAACGTATTCGTATGGCTCATGATCTTTTCAGCCTTTGCTATTCCCCCTATTCTACAACGTAAAGTACTCCTGTATGGCATTATCGGTGCGATTATTATGCGTACGGTGATGATTTTTGCAGGGGCGTGGCTGATTCAAGAATTCCACTGGATTTTATATTTATTTGGGGCGTTCTTGGTTTACACCGGAATCAAAATGTGGACGAGTCACGGTGAAGAAGTCGATCTCGAAAATGGCAAGTTATTACAATTCTTACGTCGTCATATGCGGTTGACGGATAAATTAGACGGTGACAAATTTGTAATCCGACAAAACGGTTTATTGTTTTTCACGCCTTTAATGCTAGTTGTAGTACTGGTGGAATTATCCGATGTGATTTTTGCAGTGGATTCTATTCCGGCCATTTTTGCAGTGACCACCGATCCTTTTATTGTGCTCACTGCTAATCTACTGGCGATTTTAGGGTTGCGAGCCATGTTTTTCTTAGTCACTGATTTAGCCAGCCGTATGGAATTATTACCTTATGCGCTGTCGATTATTCTCGTATTCATCGGTGTAAAAATGTTAATCGTGGAGTACTACAAAATCCCGATTCTGTTCTCACTGAGTTTTGTAGTGATCACATTAGGAATTGCAGCATTCTTATCTTGGCGCCAGCAAGAAAAGAGTACTTCATGAAGCAATAAACTAAGGGTGAGTTAATTCAGCTCACCCTTTTTAGTTTTAGAAGACTTAACGGCAACAACCACTTAAGAAGGACTGATAGGGTAACAATACATCTACCGCATAAGGATATGTATTGTCCGACATACCATCACTGCACGCCTCTGTTTTCTGGATCAAAAAAGCCAATCGACCGGCATCAATCACCGTAGTTTTTTGGTCACGGGTAGCCGTACGTTTTAAAATAGTGCCATGGTACTCAGTATCAGTCGCTAAGCTCTTGCCCTGCACACGCTCAGGCGTGATTTTAAAATTCCAAAAAGGCTCAGTACCACTACACTGTAAATTATTAGTAATCCGCGACGTTGTCGTGCCCAAACGTTGCAGGCTAGTGTTAGTGGTTAAGTACTTTTTATTGACCCAACCGTCAAAGTTATTCCAATGAATTTGTACCCAAGTATTAGCCCCTAGCGTTTTTTCCGTACCATTACTAAGTACTTGAGCCTCATTAGGCAAGCCATACAAAATAGAGCCGTTAGGTTCACTACGTAAATTGAGCGTATCGTTGTCAGCCACATTCACATTATAAACTTCAAACGATGCTGCTTGAGTTGTGGTCGTCAAAGCCGCTAATGCGAGAAAGCTGGTGAGTACTAGTGGGGTGATATTCATGGGTTACGTCCTATGTATAAGTACTATGATGTTATTCATCATAGACCGAGTGGCTGGGGGGCGATGTGATCTTAGTCACACATTCAGAGGAAATAGTACGCAAACTTTAGTCTAATAATTGACCTAAATCACTAATACAGAGATCAGCAAACGCCCGGTGGTTAAACTTCTCGCTCGGATCAATATAAACCGTTGCGGTATTAGCAGCACGTCCCGCTTGTAGATCATAAAGGAAGTCACCGACCATCACTGCCTCAGTAGCTGGGGCTTGCCATTGTACTAATAAACGCTCAATACCCGCAGGATGCGGTTTAGGTAAAGCACAATCACGGCTTACCAAATTATCCACTCCAAAGTACTCCCATAATCCCGCTGCTTTTAAAGTCACTTCAATATTTTGCAAACTATTACGAGTTAAAATACCGATTTGCGTCCCTTGGGTGTTTAAGTACTCCAGTACTTGATGGGCATTAGGAGCAGCGAGGGCTTTACTGGCAATTTCTAGTTCTATGGCTTGTAATTGAGCACGTTTGGGGGCGGCTTCATGCTCAGGAAGTTGCGCTAAACTTTCTAAAATAGTCTGATTCATCGGCAACCCTAACGCGTCACGAATCGCTAAAAAGTCATGTTGAGCGAGAGTCAGTGTCCCATCCATATCGAAAATCCAGCATTTGCGCTTCATCAATGGGTGTGGCATTTTAAATAAAACCTCGTTTTTTCTAATACTGCACACTAACACGCCCTAACTTTAAGCTGCAAAAAAACCTAAAGGGCGACTGGACGTCAATTATGCCAATGAGTACACATCTAAATCCCCCCCCTACCTTAACCACTCTTAGCGGTGTTGAGCCTATTCGTTTATCGAAAGTAGTGATGCAATTAGTCGGTTGTTCACGTAATCAAGCTGAGCAGTATATTGAAGGCGGTTGGGTCAGCGTGGAGGGGCAAGTGGTAGAAGAGCCCTTTTTTAAAGTCACCACTCAAAAAGTAGAGCTCGCGCCGGATGCGCAATTAACTCCCTCTCAACCCGTCACACTATTAGTACATAAGGTAGCAGGGGTGAGTATGGAGGAGATCGTTAGCGAGAAGTATTTAAACACGAATACTCGCTGGATGATGCACACAACTAAAATAGTGCCCGTCAATCGCCATTTTAAAAAACAAGTACCTTTATTACCGCTGGAAACGGCTGCAAGTGGTTTGGTATTGGTGAGCCAAGAAGCTCGCATTATTCGTAAAGTTAATTTAGATGCTGAGCGTATTGAACAGGAGTACAGCGTTGAAGTAGCAGAGCCATTATCGACCACCCAATTGCGAGTACTGCAAACAGGCTCGACTCGTGCCCACTCGGCTGTGCGCCATAAGGTCAGTTGGCAAAATGAAACCCACCTCCGTTTTGCGTTAAAAGGTGCTCATGTAGGGCAAATTGAGGAATTATTAGCACTGATTGATATTAAGCCTTTGAGTTTAAAGCGCTTGCGTTTGGGGCGTATACCTTTGTCGAGTTTGCCAGTAGGCTATTGGCGTTACGCAGCGACTTGGGAGCGTATTTAATGACAAAAAGTGCAGCGTTCCGTTTTGGAGCGTTGGTGTCGGTGCCCATGATTATTGGCGCTATACCTTTTGGGATTATTTTTGGATCATTGGTGGCTACCAATGGTTTTAGTGTGTGGTTGGCGGTGGCTTTGTCTGCCGTTGTGTTTGCTGGTTCGTCTCAATTTGTTGCGATTGGTTTAATAGCTGCGAGTGCGCCCATTTGGGTTATT